>JBDRDE010000054.1:0-6649 GCA_043821065.1 Candidatus Omnitrophota bacterium | reverse complement strand
GCTCATAGGCGAGGCGATCGCGAGGATACACGACGAGAGATCTATAAGCTCGCTGTTTGACGAAGATTTTAAGATTTAGACACAAAAGCACAAAATTCATGGAATAGACAAGCTCACAAAAACACAAAAGAAGGAGACAGAAAGAAGATGGAACGCATAAAACTCAACGCTCAAGCAAGGGAAGAGGTCAAGAAGAACAAGGTAAAGAAATTGAGGAAGGCCGAATTTGTACCGGCGATCCTTTACAAAGGCGGGGAGGGGGCCAAGAATATAAAGGTAGATAAAAGGTCTCTTTTTCATGCGCTGCATACAAAGGCCGGGGAGAACGTCATCATAGATCTTTTGGTAGGCGATGAGAATACGAATAAGCCCAAGCCGGTTATGATAAAAGAGATCCAGTATCACCCGATAAAGAACGAAGTGCTGCATGTCGACTTTAACGAGATATCACTTACCAAGGCGCTGAAGGTGAACGTGCCCATAGTGACAAAGGGAGTAGCGGAGGCCGTGACAAAAGAGGACGGCACCCTTGAGCACGTTATGTGGGAGATAGAGGTGGAGTGTCTGCCCACGAACATACCCGAAAAGATAGAGGTGCAGGTGGCCGAGCTTAAGATAGGTGATAAGGTCCATGTGAAAGACCTCGTTGTGCCCGCGGGCGTAAAGATATTGACCGATCCGGATCTAACGGTCCTCAGCGCCGAGCCGCCGCATGTCGAAGAGGTAGTGGAAGAAGTCGCGCCGGAAGGCGAAGAAGGGACGGAGCCCGAGCTCATAAAGAAGGGCAAGAAAGAGGAAGAGGGAGAAGAGGCCGGAGAAGGTGATAAGGCGCCTCCTCCTAAGGCGGATAAGGCACAAGAGAAGAAAGGGTAACAGCTTTCAGCCTTCAGCTATCAGCTTTCAGCAAAAGAATGTTGAGCTGATGGCTGACAGCTGACAGCTGACAGCTGATTATGAAATTGATCATAGGGCTGGGGAATCCCGGCTTCAGATATAGGGCCACCCGCCACAATATAGGATTCATGGTGGCGGACAGGCTGGCTAAACGTTTGGGCATAAAGATCAATAACAAGCTATTCAACTCCCTGTGCGGCAAGGGGGAGATAGAGAATGTAGAGGTTATGCTCGTAAAACCTCTTACCTATATGAACCTCTCGGGAAAGGCTGTCTGTGAAGTCATGGAGAAGAGAGGCATACCCGCGGAGGATATTCTAATAATAATGGATGACATAGATCTGGAACTTGGCAGAATAAGGCTTAAGGAGGGCGGTTCCGCGGGAACGCATAACGGGCTGCGCTCTGTAATAGAAGAGTTGGGCATCGAAGGCTTTTCGCGCCTCAGGGTGGGCATAGGCCCGAAAACGGGAGAAGGCCTCTTAAGGGATTTTGTCCTTACGCCCTTCAAGCGGTCTGAAAGAGGGGCGCTCGATGAGGCCATAGCGGACGGCTCCCTGTGCGCCGAGGCCTGGGTAAAAGAAGGTGCCACCGCCGCTATGAACCGTTTTAATTCTACTTCGCCGGGCTTTTGAAAGATGTAAGATTGGCTTCGCAGGATAATTCTTGAATATAGTTTAATTATGTGTTAATATGAGTCAACCGAGCACTGGAGGCAGACAGACAAAGCTATGAGAAAATACGAAGGGATGTTTATAGCAAAACCCGATATGAGTAAAGAGGATTTGGAAAATACGGTGAACTCTATGGCGAGCACCATAGAAAAGAACGGTGGAAAGGTCTTATCCACGCAGAAATGGGCCACCAGGCAGTTGGCTTACACCATAAAGAAGTATAAAGAAGGAGAGTACTATCTTCTCGTCTTTGAGGCGGAGCCGAACAAGGTCCTCAGCATGGAGAACGCCTATAAACTCAACGAAAACCTACTACGCACCATGATCACGGTAAAAGAGAGGTAATATGGCCAATTTTAACAAAGTGCTATTGATGGGCAACTTGACGAGAGATCCCGAGTTGCGCTATATACCGAGCGGAGCGGCGGTTACGACATTCAGCCTGGCGGTAAATAGGGTATACTCTGCCCAGTCAGGCGAGAAGAAGAAGGATACCTGTTTTATACGCGTGGTTGTATGGGGCAAGATAGCCGAAGTGTGCGGCGAATACCTGTCTAAAGGCAGCCCCGCCTTCGTTGAGGGAAGGCTCCAGAGCCGCAGCTGGGTGGCGCAGGACGGCCAGAAGAGGAATACGATAGAGGTCGTGGCGGAGAACGTACAGTTTTTGAGGACAAAGTCTCAGGCAAACGCTTCAGTAGCCCCTGCGCAGGATGCGCAGTTTGCTCAGGCAGAGCCCCAACAGGCTTACGAGAACGTGGATCAGAGCAAAGAGGAGACTACCAATAGAGAGGAGGAACCTTTTTAAATGCAGAAGAAGAGAGGAACATTCGATAAAAAGAGAAAAGGCAAAAAGACGCTCTTTAGAAGAAAGAAGCCATGCAGGTTCTGCACAGAGAAGCAGGATTTCATAGATTATAAGGCTACGGACCAGCTACAGAGGTTTATCACAGAGCGCGGCAAGATACTGCCAAGCAGGATCTCCGGCACATGCGCCAATCATCAGAGGACCCTGGCCAAGGCGATCAGAAGAGCGCGCGCAATAGCATTGATACCGTATATCGCGAATTATAGTTGAACGAAAAAGCATTATTTGGTTAGAGGTGTGCGGTTAGCGTGCGATACGCTAACCACACACCGCACACCGCTAACCGTTACTAGTTGAAAGGACATCACAAATGCAGGTCATATTGTTAAAAGATATAGATCGGGTAGGCAAGATGGGCGAGATAGTCAAGGTGAAAGACGGCTACGGCGCGAATTTTCTCATCCCGCGAAAGCTGGCCAAGAGGGTCACGCGCAACAGCGTCAAATTCCTGGAGGATGAGAAGAGAAAAGCCGCCCTTAAGCTCAAGAGGGTCAAGGACCAGTTTGAAAAATTCAAAGAACGCCTGGAGGGCTCTTCGTGCACGGTAGCGGTTACCGCGGGAGAAGACGAGAAGATATTCGGCACGGTCACTACCGAGATGATAAGCGACGCTTATAAGCAGGAAGACATACAAGTAGACAAGAAACAGATCCAGGTTGAGGACCATATAAATAAGCTCGGGGTCTATAATATTAAAATAAAACTCCATCCCGAAGTCACAGCTATGGCAAAGTTGTGGGTGGTAAAAAAATAGGACAATATGGTTCCCACGCAGACGGCATTTAAGGATACTTCTTTGCAAGGTCTGAGCATAGAGAAATCCCTCCCTCAAAATATTGAGGCGGAGATAGCGGTCCTTGGCTCCATGATAATAGACAAGGACGCCATAGCGATGGCCATACCGATGCTGAGCCCGGAAGCTTTCTACTCGGATTCCCACCAAAAGATATTCTCAAGCGTAATCATGCTTTATGACAACAATAAAGCGGTCGACGTCCTGACGCTCGTTGAAGACCTTAAGAGAAAAGGCGAGTTGGAGAAGATCGGAGGGGCGAGCTATATAGCGGGGCTTACGAGTGTCATACCGACAGCGGCAAATATAGAGCATTACGCGAAGATAGTCAAAGAGAAGAGCGTATTAAGAAGCCTTATTACCACATCCACTTCAATTATACAGGATTGCTATACCCACAGGGTAGATGTCGATGATCTTCTAGATAAAGCCGAGACTATGATATTCGACATCTCTTCCAAAAAGCACCTCCAGACAAAATCGATCCAGATCAAAGAGATAATAAAGAGCAGCATAGAGACGATAGACTCACTCTATCAGAGAAAAGAGAATATCACGGGTGTCCCCACCAGTTTTCACGAGCTGGATGTCATGACAGCGGGGCTCCAGAAGTCGGACTTGATAGTGATAGCGGGGCGCCCATCTATGGGCAAGAGCGCGCTTGCCGCCTCAATAGCCGAACACGCGGGGGTAGTGGAAAAGATACCGGTGGCGTTCTTCAGCTTGGAGATGTCGAAAGAGCAGTTGGTGCAGAGGATGCTCTGTTCTCACGCGAGAGTCAACGCCCATAAAGTAAGAACGGGTTTTCTCTCGCAGTCAGACTGGCCGCGCCTTACTAACGCTGCCGGGAAGCTTTCGGAAGCGCCGATATTTATAGATGACACTCCCGGAATATCTTCTCTGGAGCTCAGGGCCAAGGCTAGGCGACTCAAGGCGCAGCACGATATCCAGCTTATAGTGGTCGACTATCTCCAGCTCATGCAGGGGCACGGAAGGCAAGAGAACCGGCAGCAGGAGATATCGGAGTTGTCGCGCTCTCTGAAGGCACTTGCCAGGGAGCTCAATGCCCCCGTGATCTCTATAAGCCAGCTCTCCCGAGCGGTAGAGCAGCGTTCCGACCACAGGCCCCAGCTTTCGGATCTTAGGGAATCAGGCGCGATAGAGCAGGATGCGGATCTTGTGCTTTTGCTTTTAAGAGAAGAGTATTATAATCCTACAGAGGAGAACAAAGGTATTGCCGAAGTCATAATAGCTAAACAGCGTAATGGTCCCGTGGGCAGCGTAAAGCTGGCCTTTATAGCTGAGTACGCGAGATTTGAAAACGTATCTTACAGGGAAGAGTGATATGAAAAAAACGCTTAGGATCTTATGTCTTTTTATTCTATTTCTTTTTGCGGCGCAGGGCGCATCTGCTCAGGAGACTGAAGGGAAACTCGTCAAGGTCATAAGGGTAAAAGAGAACAACGCCGTCAGCACCGCCGTGATACTCTCCAAGATAAGAACGAAGGCGGGAGATGTCTTCTCTCCGGATGCCCTCAACGACGACCTGAAAAGACTGTACAAGCTCGGATACTTTACCGACATATCGATAGACGTCTCTGAATATGAGGACGGCGTGGCGATCTCATTCATAGTGGAAGAGAAACCTGTCGTGGAGAAGATAGAGTTCAAGGGTAATCTCAGCCTGAAAGACGACCATCTTAAGAAAGAGATGTCTTCCAAAGAAGGAGAGATGCTCGATGAGAATAAGCTCTCCCGCGACGCCGCGGCCATAAAAAGATTCTACGCTAAGAAGGGGTTTCACCTGGCCAAGATCAACTACTCTTTCCAGGTGGACAAAGATAAGAACTCCGCGTCGGTGACTATAGTGGTGGATGAAAAAGGCACTGTAAAGATAAAACACATATTCATGGAAGGGAACGAACATTTCGCCGACAAGATCATCCTGAGGGTCATAACCACAAGGGCCGACGCGCTATTTGCTTCCGGGTATTTCGACGAAAACACATTTACGGAGGACCTGGAGAAGATAAAGCTCTTTTATCAGAACAAGGGGTACCTGGACGTCTCTGTTGACAGCGATATCGTCTACTATAATGACAACAAGAACATGGATGTCACCTTATTGGTAAACGAGGGAAAGAAGTATCTTGTAGGGGATATATATATAAACCGGAACGAAGTCTTTAGTGAGGGAGATATTAGAGACGCGCTTGAGCTTGCAAGGAACAATTCTTTCAGTCAGGATCTCATGAGGCTTGATGCCATAAAGATACAGGAACTCTATTATACCGCGGGGTATATACTCTGCCGTGTTTATCCCGAACCGCTCGTAAATAAGGACACGGGCAGGATAGATATTACCTATACCGTAGATGAGGATAGGCTGATATACGTAAATAGGGTGGAGATCGCAGGCAATACCAAGACAAAAGATATGGTCATACGGCGTGAGCTAAAGGCCTACCCGGGAGAGGCCTTCAACGGCCAGGACATAAAACGTTCTAAAGAGAGGCTGTATAATCTAGGTTATTTCGAGGAGGTCTCATTTGATACCAAGGAGACCGGCAACCCGGAAAAGAGGGACCTGGTCGTAAATGTCAAAGAGACGCAGACCGGCGAGTTCAGCTTCGGAGGGGGATATAGCTCCGTAGATAGGATCATAGGATTCGCGAGTATCTCACAGAAGAATTTCGACTTGCTCAACTTCCCGACATTTACGGGAGGCGGCCAGAACCTCACTGTGCGCGGCGAATTTGGTTTTGTCCGCAGCAACTACTTTGTAAGCTGGACAGATCCATGGATATTCGGGTTTCCTTACTCTTTCGGGTTCGATTTTTATCGCACCTCGCATGAAAGGGAGAGAGATGTCGGCTACGGATGGCATGAAGATAGATGGGGAGGCAACTTAAGGCTTGGCAAAGAGCTTACCGAATGGATCCGGGCGGATGCGACCTACAGGCTGGACCGCGTGGAGATATCCGACATATTGGAGGAGGTTGTATCAGACATAAGAGACGAAGAGGGCACGAACTACCTGAGCTCGCTGGCCGGGTACCTTACATTTGACACAAGGGACAACGTCTTTAATCCCAAAAAGGGTCTCTATCTACGCGGCGGCATAGAAGACGCGGGCGGTTTCTTGCTGGGAGACTACGACTTTTTGAAAGGCACGGGGGTAAGCAAATATTATATAACATTCGCCGACCAATTTATTATAGAGTTAAAAGGCCGCGCCGGCCTGGTCGGGGAGTACGGCGGCTCGGACCGCGTGCCGGTGTATGAGAGGTTCTACGCGGGAGGCGGATCCACTATCAGGGGATATTCAGAAAGAGGCGTAGGCCCCAGGGACCCGATCACGGGAGACCCTATAGGCGGCGAGAGTATGCTCATAGGCAATCTGGAACTCACGTTTCCCATATT
>JBDRDE010000053.1:0-2795 GCA_043821065.1 Candidatus Omnitrophota bacterium | reverse complement strand
CGCGTTTTTTGCGATGAAGCCGCTATCGAGCAGGTCTTATTGAACCTTATAGATAATTCCATAAAATACACCAACGAAAACGGTTCGATTACCGTAGCGGCCAAGGAAGATAATGGTTTTGTCAGGGTGGATGTCTCCGATACGGGAATAGGTATTCCAGAGAAAGATCTACCCCGCATCTTTGAGAGATTCTATCGTGTGGATAAGGGCAGGTCACGCGAGCTCGGCGGTACCGGCCTCGGCCTTTCAATAGTCAAACATATAATACAGGCCCATAAAGGGCGAACCTCTGTCCAAAGCCTGCTCGCTAAAGGCTCCACTTTCAGCTTTACGTTGCCCAAAGCGTAAATAATCCCGCTTTCACACCTATCTAATAAAAAATCACAATTCACAAAGAGTTTACACTCCCGCGATTTGTTCTTCATCTTCATAATCTATACTTGTAGTGGAAAAACAAATCAAAAAAAAGGAGGTGAACTTATATGCTGCAACAGATGTCGAGCCTGTGTAAAGACTACGTAGCGAGCAATATCCGTTCAAAAATAATGACGCTGAAAAATATACTCTACGCTATTGAGAACGATATGGGGCTCGGACATAGCGAGATGGAAAATATGCTCAAAGGCGTCGAAGAAGGTATACGTAACTTGAGAAAACGCTGTGATTGCTAAAAAGAAAAGGAGGAAAAAAGATGAGTGTGAGAAAGATTGTTATAGCGATTGTTTTGGCCGCGTTCTTTTTCCAGGGTGTACCGCAAAACGCCATAGCGGGGCCGGTGGATATTCTGGTCAAGAAGCTCGAAGAGAAGGGTATCTTGACGCAGTACGAGGCGCAGATAATACTTGAAGAGACAAAACAGGAATTGGCCAAAGAGATATCAGAACAGAGTGCGGACACGGCGCCCGAATGGACGCAGAAGATCGCCATGAAGGGGGACGTGAGATACAGGAATCAGGTTGATTGGCAGGATAACAATAACAGCGATACCCGATACAGACAGAGGGTCAGGGCAAGGCTCGGCCTCTACAGCAAGATCAATGATGAGGTAAAGGCCGGTGTGCGGGTTGTCTCAGGAGGCGCAGATCCGGTTTCCACAAACCAGACACTGGGGGATTTTTTTGGCACAAAGACCTTTATGCTTGACCAGGCATATATAGACTATACACCGGCGTTTTTTGGCGAGCACATTACCGCGCTTGCGGGTATGTTTGACAACCCTTTCTACAGCACGGAGCTCCTGTGGGATACCGATCTCTCGTTTGGCGGGGCGGCGCTCAAGGCCTCAATGAACACAAACGATATAGCGGGATTAAAGGATTTTGGCATGCCTTCAACAGATCTATACTTTACTGCCGGAGAATTTCCGCTCGATGAGATAGCTTCGACATGGAGCGATCCGTGGTTATTGGCTCTGCAGGGCGGTTTCAACAGCGAATTTGCAGAAGGCATAAACCTGAAGTCCGCGCTCGCGATATATGATTACTCGGAAGTCAAGGAATACGTGGAAGGCAATAGCCAGGGCGGAAACACAAGGGCTCTAACTGCGGGGTATGGAAAAGGTTTCACGGTATTGGATATACCTATTGAAATAGGCATTATGGACCCATTGCGTTTTGCGGGCGTAGAAGGCGGAGAGAACCCAATGATACCCTATCTTGGGATATACGGTGACTATGCCAACAACCTCGCTACCGGAGAAGGAGATAATGCTTATTTGATCGGCGCAACGATAGGACACAAGAAGGTTTCCAATCCCGGCGCATGGCAACTTGCGTATGATTACAGGGACATTGAGTCGAACTCGCAGATCGATGTCTTTCCGGACTCCGATTTCTACGGAACCGGGACAGGCGCTCACGGCCATAATGTAAGATTTTCATACGGCATAGCTAAGAACACTACAATAGGCGCCGAGTGGTATCTCGCCTACCGCAAGGCCATCAATTCCGGCTTTGCCTTTAACGATGATAAGACACACAGCCTGGTACAGCTCGACGCGCAGGTCAAATTTTAACAATATTTCACTATTGTTTTGCTGAAACGACACACAATTGTCACAATGTTTTGATAATATAACAAGGAGGCAATAAAGATGAAGAAATTAACGAGTATTTTCGTACTAACTGCGGCTCTGTTGTTCTTCGCTAATAGCTGTTTCGCTGAAGAGATGCTGCAGATCAAGGGGTCGGATACCTTAATAAACCTCGTGCAACGGCTGGCAGAGGTGTACATGGAAAGGTATCCAGGTAAGTATATCGCTGTAACCGGAGGAGGTTCCGGGACCGGCATAGCCGCGCTAATTAACAATAAGTGCGATATCGCGAACGCTTCGCGGGGGATGAAATCGAAGGAAGTGGCGCAGGCCTTAGAGAGCGGCGTGGAACCAAAGAGGGTGGTCATAGCGATGGACGGGCTGAGTGTCATAGTAAGTAAGCAGAATCCCGTTACCAAGCTCACGGTCGATGAGCTCGGTAAGATCTTTCGCGGCGAAATTACCGACTGGAAAGATGTGGGTGGTCCTGATATGCCTATCACTTTATACGGAAGACAGTCCAATTCGGGCACATTTGTCTTTTTTATGGAGGCGGTATTGAAGGGCGACTACTCTCCTGCCATGAGGAGAATGAACGGAAATTCACAGATAGTTGAGGCTGTGGCTCAGGACAAGTCGGGTATAGGGTATGTAGGGGTCGGCTACGCTAAGAAAGCGACCGGCATAACCGTCGTGAATGTGGCGGCGCGCAAGGGCGCCGACTACGCGAGCCCCCTCGATTCCGCGCTTGTAAAGAGCGGTA
>JBDRDE010000052.1:0-3643 GCA_043821065.1 Candidatus Omnitrophota bacterium | reverse complement strand
CTTCTTGTGCTGAGACCTTATCTTGACCCTTGCCTGTAGCTCCTTTTTTTTCTGGCCTACTACCCAGCTCAGGCTATTCACAGAGATCTCCTTAGAGTATCTGTTTTCCTTGGGACCGACAATAAGGGTATTCTTTTCAGCATCGATCTTCAAAACATACAGGGCGTACTTATAGGCTATCCCCAACCCTTCGCGCTGTCCTATGGTATAGAACGGTATACCTCTGTGGGTACCAAGTACCTCGCCTGCTTCGTTAACAATAGGGCCTGGTTTTATGCTTTCTTTCCGCATATTAGATAAATATGCCACGTAGTTGTCCTGGACAAAGCATATATCCTGGCTTTCCGCTTTGTTATAGGTGGGGATCCCGAACCGACTTGCTAGCCGTCTTACCTCTTTCTTCTTGAGGTTGCTGAGCGGAAAGAGCGTTTTTAAAAGCTGCTCCTGCGTCAGGCTGAATAGGACATATGTCTGATCTTTTCTTTTGTCGCGCCCTTCTTTTAAGATATAGGAGTTTCTGGCCCTGTCATATCCTACCGCCGCATAATGGCCGGTCGCTACGTACCGCGAGTCGAGCTCCTCGGCCTTTCTCATGAGGGCGCCGAACTTTATCTTCTCGTTGCATAATATGCAAGGGTTTGGCGTGCGCCCCCTCAGGTATTCATCAATAAAGTAGTCTATTACGCCCGTCTTGAACTCTTTATGCAGGTCGATCACATAAAATGGTATGTCCAGCTTTTCAGCGACGAGCCTGGCATCGGCGATCGCCTCCAGGGAGCAGCAGCTGGTCGGCTGATGGAAGCCGCAATCTTCCTTGGGCCAGAGCTTCATAGATATTCCTATGACTTCGTAGCCCTTCTTTTTTAAAAGGCAAGCTGCAAAGGAGCTGTCCACAACGCCGCTCATCGCTACAACAACACGCTTATTTTTAGATGCCTTCATAGCAACCGTCGAGACCGCTTGATATGTATACCTTGATCTCATCGCCCATGGTGCTGATGAGTATGGCATCTATTCCATCGAGCCTCTCTATGAGCCCCAGGCCTTCGGGTACGCTCATTGCCGAGAGGGCCGTTGCCATACCATCGGCTGTAATGCAGTCTCGCGCTATGACGGTGGCGCTTATGGGCGCAGCCAACGCCGGATAACCGCTCCTCGGATCGACAATGTGTGAATAACGTTTCCCGTTATATGCAAGGAACTTTTCGTAGTCACCTGAGGTGGCCACCGCCTTGTCTTCCAGAGTGAGCGTGCCTATAACAGCGCCTTTGCGGGGGTTCTTGATACCTATGCGCCACGGTTCGGCGTCAGGGGCGCTGCCCAGGCAATAGATATCTCCTCCGGCATCCACTATGCCGTGTTTTATGCCATTTGTCCTCAGCACCTCTACAGCGCTATCGACCGCGTAACCTTTGGCAATGGCCGAAAGGTCTATAAGGATACCGTTCTCAAGCAGGCTCAAGTTCCCGGAATCGTCTAGGGCTATCTTCTCGTGGCCGATCCTTGAAAGGGCCGCTCTGATCATATCCTCCGACGGTATTTGACCACCCGGTCCTTTTCGGCACGCGCTCCAGATATCGACCAGCGGCGATACTGTGATGTCGAAAGCGCCGTCCGTCAAAAGAGAAAGCTCAAAGGCTCTTCTTAATACGAATGCCATGTGCGCGCTTATCTTTCTCTTGTCACCGGCCTTCATGCCGTTTATTAAGGCAACCTCGCTTTTGTCGTCATACTTATTCAGGAGCCCTTCAATTTCCTTGATCCTGCCAAACGATTTAGCTATCGCCGGTTTTGCGTCGCGCCTGTCCGGCATGACCGCCTTTATATTGACAACGGTATCCATCATCACGCGGCTTTCCTCGGCAATACGGGGCTTGCCGCAGCCTCCTGCGATGAATACGATGGCTAGGCATATTAGGGCGCGGTATTTCTTCATAGGCTGTCTACTATCCTGTTTACGTCGACATACTCTTCTACAAGCCCGATCGCTGTATCGATCTTCACCTTGTCCCTGGGCTTGATCTTGACGGTCATATCATGTATACGGGAAGCCACGGTATATGTATCCCTCTCCGCGAGTATTACCGGTATCCCGGCCTTTTTTGCCAGCTCCAGGATCTCAACGTGGGGCATAAGGCCGCCGGTCAGGACCATGCCTGAAATACTTATACCGCTGTCATGTGCAAGGTGGACGCCGGTCGCAGCGAGCACAATGTCCCCCCTGTCACCGGGGGTTATGACAAGGCTGCCGTCTTTCATGTACTGTAATGCCTCGTGCGGCTCCATCGCCCCGACAAGGGTCGTGTCTATTACAGTGCCGAGAATTTCCTTCCCGCATAGGACGCGGCCGTCTGTGACCTCCAGGACATCCCTGACGGTCGGGTTGGACAGCATCTTCCTGTAGGGCATTACACCTAATACATCGAGCCCCTTCCTCTCGAAGCCGCGCTGCACGATCTCCTTTATTTTATTGTACTTCTCGGGCATGACCTTGTTTACTATAACGCCGCGTAGCGTTACGCCTTCCTTCTCGAAGAGGGCGGTATTTAGAAGCGCCTCATCTATGGGCCTACCTATGCCCCCGGGAGTTATTAGGACCACAGGGGCGCCGAGTATCTTAGCAACAGCCGCGTTTGAAAGGTCAAAGCAGGACCCTACGCCCGCGTGGCCGGTCCCTTCTATGATCACAAGGTCCATGCCTTTAGAGACCCTTTGGAAAGAGTCATTTATCTTATCTACCAGGGCCTCCCTTTTCCCTCCCATTATATACGATTCGGTAAAGCCCTTTTCTATGGCTATGGGGCTCATGTCCTTAACATGGGATTTTATACCGCAGATCTTCTCGATGAGAACAGAATCTTCATCTACCTTATACCCGGCTTCGATAAGATATCTTTGTCCTATTGGCTTTATAAACCCTATGTTCTTAAAGCGCTTCTTAAGGGACATTATAAGGCCCATAGAAACGGTTGTCTTCCCGTCATTCTGCATTGTGGCCGCTATAAATATCTTTTTCGGATCCGGCATAGTTAAAACTCCCCCCTCCGGTGTCCTTTGATAAAGTTCATGCAGTATTTGTCTTTCCCCAAAAGAGCCTCGGTAGACCTTATGGCCGATATCGTCATCCTGTCCAATGGGTCTATGATGGCCCCGTCCATTCCGGCATTAAGGGCCAAAGCTAGAAAAAAGGAGTTGATGATCTTTCTCTTGGGAAGGCCGTAGGAGATATTGCTTACGCCGCTCACAACTTTGATATTCCCAAGCGCCTTTATCAACGGTATTGATCTAAGGAGCTCCGCTGCCTGTCCCGGCTCGCTTGAGATGGGCCTCACCAGCGGGTCAAAGTAGATGTCGTCATCTGACATACCTTTTGACTTCATGATCTTATACAACTTCTCGGCTATCCTGGCCCTGTCATCTGCGGTATCGGGCATGCCGGTCCCGTCCATAGTGAGCGCTATAATGGCGCATTTATGCTTAACTGCGATGGGAATAATACTGCTGTATCGCGCTTCTTCAGCCGTAATAGAGTTGATCAGTGTTTTTCCGTTGGCCGCGGCCACACCCCTCTCTATCACGTTAGGATCAGGGCTGTCGATACACAGTGGAACGGATGTCACCTCGCTAACGGTATTTACAAGCC
>JBDRDE010000051.1:0-9482 GCA_043821065.1 Candidatus Omnitrophota bacterium | reverse complement strand
GCCGACGATGCGTGTGAGCATAAGCAGATAATTTCTAGAGAAGGCCTGCATATCCCTTACCTGGCGGAGATCTCTCGTAAATATGTCGCTGATAGCTCCATGGATCAGTATCTCATATGTGCCGTCAACGCAAAGCGCGCTCGAAACTGTGGCAGGCCTTCCGTTCGATTCGGGGCTCGCCCAATTCAATCTAACGTCCCCGCTCTCTATTTCCTGTGCGAAATGTGACATGCCGGCGGCTTTTAGCATATCCGTTATGACCTCCGCAAGCTGAGCGCTTAAACCTACCGGTGTTCCATCATGCGCGATCCCTTCATCGATAATAGGCTCTTCTGTGTCTATATGGCTCTCAAGCTCATCCAAAGAAGCATTGACGAGCGCTTCCTCCTCAAGCGTTATGGGATCGACGCTCTTGGCGTACCCCAGCTTCTGAGCCTCTTCTTGTATCAATATCCTTTCAGGAGCCGCAAGCTTGTAAGGGGTAAAACCGGGCGCGTCTTGAAGAGAGATCCTGCCATCCTCCTCTTTTATGTGCACACACCTGGCAAACCCGACAGGCAACCCTCTGTCCTCGTATTTATTGTCCATCTCATATATGGATACCGATCTTACGCCTGAGGCTTCGTCATGGCCAAATCTTATATAATAAGGCTTCATGCGGTTCTCTTTGCTCATATTGACCCATAGGTCTTTACTCAAGTACAACCTGCCGTCAAAATTTACCTGGCAGACTATGGGATTGGAGACATCTTTTTTAAGCAATCTGCCGAACCTTCTCCTAAGCTCTTGCTTTGCTGTAAGGACTTTCAACGTATCCAGATCATAGAATTTACGGGTTATCCTATGTTCAAAGATGCAGTCTTCGGTAGGATATACCTCTATGGCGGAATCGTAAGGTATGTACTTTGAATAGTAGGTCTTCTGCTCTTCGTCGGTCTCTGAGACCGTGATCATGCTGATCTGATTACCGACCATGCCAAAGGCCGTAACGTAATAGCTCGTCTTCTCTTCCCCGCTGTAGCCAGCATCTTTTCCTTGATACGCCTTATACCTATTGGCCCATGTCTGTCTCGGCAGGACAAAAGCGCTATTCTCAACGCCTTCAAGCATGCGCAGCCTGTCGATGAGAGCGTCTGATTTATCAGGTGTAAGCACAGAGTGCTTCCTGCTTCTAAGCAGGGGGCCCCTTTCAGGAACGAAGCCGCCGTTCTCATAATAGGCCTTACCCACAGGCGGACCGTCCGGAGTCAAATGCACTGTCACGCCTTTGCCTTTACCGTCGCGGAACGCCGAAAACCATAACGCGCGCTTAGTGCCAGACTTTACATCTATATAAGCGTACGCGGGATTTATATATATCGGCACTCTCCTTATTTTCCTTTTGCGGATCTCGAACATGTTCACCTGGGCTTTTTTCGCGCCTTCAGGCATAATTACGTGTCTGGCAAGCTGGCGCGACGGCACAGCGCGCCTATCTGTACTATCAGTGAAAAATTCGGCGAATTCCTGTGAGACGGTCACCCCTTTCTTTTGGTCATCCCAATAAGAGTTGCACAGAGGCACCTCGTGCGCGGCTGTGCGGCTGTTCTTTATGACTATATTGAGCTTCCCGCCTACGATGCGTGGTGTTACATATACTATATCGTCAAATTCTGTATTATAGATCCTCCAATTATTGCCCGCTCTAAACTCTGATAGATTTACTATGCGGCGCATCGTGGCCTTATCTGTGCCTCGCCGTTTTACTTCGGCTTTATGTATTGGCACGCGCAATGTGCCGATAGATACTATTCTCGCGAGGACCCTGTCTCTATCGGTCGGGTCATCGAATTTACCGTATATATAATCCGCCACGAGGCGCTTAAACTCGTTGTATTTTTTAGTTTCGCTCTCTGCTAAGGGCTTCTTTTGGCGGGTGACGTTGAGCAGCCTGGCTTGGCCTTGTGTCGAGCGTTTTAAATCTTCTCCAAAGACGAGCCATGGCGCGGCCTCCGTTTCCGCTCTCGTCTTTCTCTGAGGAGTCTTCACCAAGGCGGCTATAATACTTCCATGCTGCTTAAGCCAATCTGTATCCCTCTTGGCGAATACAGGGAAGAATTTGGAGTTCGGCGATAGGCCGATATCGAGAGCCAGATATATATCGCCATCTGTAAGAGGGTCTTTTACTACGTAGCCTCTAGGCACTGCTCTCATCTTTTCGTATGCCCGGTCGAGAATCTGGTCTACCCTATTCTTTGATGTGCCTATTAAACGGGCTATGTCTGTCTTTGCCCAGCAAAGTACCGGGTCTCCCTCAAACCTTATCCCATATAAAAGCTTTATGATAAGCCTCTCTCGCGCGCTTAGAATGGCCAAATATCTCTTTATATGGCCCTGGGTTTTTTGCGTGAAAAGGATATCGAGCGGAGTCAGATCTTTTTCATTGCTATAATCATCGACTTCCAGCCTCCCATCTTTGTCTTCGATAAACCCGCGCACATAGATCCCTCCGCGCGAAAGCTTATCGTGCTCTTCGAGTATTCTCGTAACAACCCAAACCGGATTGAGAGCTCCTACAATATATGTATTAAATCTCGTGCCTTCTTCTATCTTGAACGCCCCGTTTATGGCATTCATCACAATAACCAGCGCGAGCTGTCTTATATCGTGAACATCCAATTTTGTGCGCCTGAGCAGAAAATCGCTGGCAACTTTCTTCACAGCAAACTTGACTGTGCGGGCATTGCAGTGGACTAGCGCGTTTTTGGCGTCTGGGTTAGCGGGGTTGTCTCTTATCTCTCTGAATATCGCCAGTTCTTCAGGATAGGTAAGGCGGAAGTTGGGCCATTCATCATTTTTGCTGATGCGGCCATGAAGATACGCTTTGTGATTTCTTACTACCTCGTCGCATATCTCTTTGGCGACTATCCTGCCGTCGACAGGGTTTATCTCCATAAAGAGCGGTATGAATTCTTCTAATCGGCAATCTCCCTTAACATCAGGCATGAGGCCCGCGATGTGCTTATTGATCCTGCTAGCGCTCCTCTCAGCATGTGACTGTATCGTGGAAAGCGAGAACTTCCCCGGATAGTAGAGCATATTGTATAATTTTGTAAATCTGTCGGGATGGCCATTTGGACATGTTTCATCCAGCATTGCTGCCAGGCCTTGCTTTTTGGCTGTGCCAAGAAACTCTGGCCTTAAGTTGGCCGCGCCGTTTCGCTGTATCAAAGTACGCGTAGCCATCACCTTGGCGGCCTCGACAGCTCTCGGAGACTGGCCATTGAGAGCGCCGCTCTCTGAAAGGGCGATCTGCCTTAGCGCCATATCCATGCACAGCGCGTGATGAGTAACGAACGTATCGCCAAAACCGTCTCTACGGAGCTCGGATTCCAGCGCAGGGTTGTTTCTATACGTTTCGTCGATCAATATTTCGTATTCATCCTCTACCCTTCTAACCCGCATAGGCACAGGAAGACCTTTTGCCCATCTCAATCTGTAGCGCTCGGCCTCTTCATCGTAGAAGAATCTTTCGGTTCTCTCCCAAAGCGCGGTATCTTCGATTTTGAGCATACCTACAGCCGCATAAAGTCCCGGGACTTCTGTAAGCGCGTTTATAGGCTCACCTATCTCTATCTCTGAACCGATGGTAGCTGCTGAAGTGCTGCTACTAGCTTGCGCGCTCTGACTTTCCGGGTCCACGCTTATGCTCTCGACAACTATTCCACTGGCACCTTCAAGGTTCTTTATAACGCCGGCCCCATGAGCCGTCCCTATCAATATCAGCATATTCTTACCTGCTACTGCTACATCCGATCCGATAATATTTTCTGCTATGATCGCATCCCTTTTGTCAATATCCTCTCTAATCCTTGTGGCCGCTTCGATAGTTTCTATCGCCAGGTGCTCGTCCAATCCCATATCTATCGTTATCATCTTCTTTTCGAGTGGCGTAGGATCGATATCACCATCGATAATTTCCTTATTAAATTCCACCAGCTTATCGTAGTCTTCCTGCTTAAACTCTCCTCTTTTGATCAGATCCTCTAAAGCCATTTCCGCTTTAGCGAGATCTTTAAAGTGTACTGTTGTCTGCGAAAGAAGTTCGTCATCATCCACTGGTATGAACTCGATATCTTCTATTAATGGATCTCCGATAACCTGCAGATAGAACGCTGGCCCCAATCCTATTAGTATAAATTCTCTCGCCTTCTCTTCCGGGTCTTCGTATCCTATGATCTTCATGGTGGCGATGAGGTTGTCCATAACAGCATCTGGCTCCGATAGCTCAATAAGGCTGCTACCCGCTTCTACGCCTATGCTCGTTATGCCGTACTCTTCGCTGGATAGGATATCCCTAAGTAACGGGAGGGCCTTTTGATATTCCTGCAGAGTTTGCTTGTTATTCTTGAAAAATGTCTCGAGTGTCGCCCTGAATTGCTCAAATAGTTCTCTAAATTCGAGAGTGGACTGGTCGGGCTCCTTTGATATCTGCACTACAAGCGGAATATGCGTGCAAAGACCGCTAAAGAGTTCTATCTGATCAGGATGCATATGATCCCTTGCCCAAATAAACGCCTTTCTTTCGCTTTCTGTGCTTGCCTCAATCGCATCATCCGTTTTTTCGGATTCGACACCCGCGCAGCTGCCAAGGCTAAGCGCAAAAGAGAACAAACCCAGCTCAGCCAAAAAGTCCCTTCTCGTGCGCCGGTCTGCCGTAGATGAGGCGGTCGAGGTGGCGGCTGACGACCTTCTCGCTTTTTCCGCTTCAGTTCTTAGGCTCTCCGCTATTTGGGACGCCGCACTCTGAGGTAATGCGATATGAAATGGCGGCTGGACAAAGATGTCCTCGATAGCCAACGTAGTGAGGAAATGCGTACTTCGGCATGATGCGATTTCGGAGACGATCTCTGGTCCGTATTGCCTGTACGCTGCTATGGTAGTCCTCTTCTTTTTATTCCTCCTAATCCTGGATATCCAATGAGACGATATAGCGTCTTCCACTTGTGCGGCTGTAACTAAAGACGGGGCTCTTTCATTGGGGTGCCCTATGGCGTATAAGAGCTCCTGATGAAACATAATCAGAAACTCCTCCATCTGAGGGTTTAGGCGTCCAGCTTTTCTTTCGTAGCTGCTGGTGAGCTGTTCCATTATACTTGCGGTCGTTCTGTTGAGCAAAAGATCGGAGAGTGCGGTGCAATAATGTGAATATTCTCCAGCAAGCCTACGGTCTCGCGCATTCAATCTTGAAGTGATATCTGCGCGCCTTGCTGGATCAGCAGCATGCATCACTTCGACAACAGTCTGATATGCCATGGGGATGATCTCCTCTGGACTTAAGTCATACAGGCCGTCTTCAACCCTCACCACGCTGCCTTCACGCACACCCCACCTGCCACACCGCTGGCTCAAAAGCAGGGTCGTTATAAGATCTGAATACCCATTTCTTCTGAATGCCCGATAATCTCTGCCCCTCATCGACAATCTGCGCACAAGATTCTCGACTACTTCATGTTCGGTCAATTCATGTAGTATATGAAAAAAATTCGCCTCTAAGCTGGCATTGAACAATGGCGTGGCTTCTCCCACTTGGCTGTCATTGAACAATACCGTGGCTTCTCCCAGACGCGCGTTCGCGCCGTCTTCTCTGGACTCTATTGTGAGGAACATAAGAAAGGGATTGCCCATTATATCATCTTCTATCTGCGCTACGTCCGTGTCCATATTCGGCTTTCCGCGCATAAAACGGATTGGGGCAGTCTGCGATTGTATCCTGTCGCGCAGCATCTGCCAACCCTCTGAATCGCCGAGTCTCTCATGCAGAAGCTCCAAGACCTCGTCTGTGATGTCAACGGCGCCTTCCTCAACATAACGCGCCTCTCCATCTTCACCTTCATTCGTCTCATCCGCGCTCGAGGTGCCGGCCTTAGGCTGTTCGGAAACAGGTTGCGCTTGCGGCTTTTCAGATTTTGGTTCTTCCGCGCTCGAAGCAGAGGCAGCTATATCTCCCGTACCATCATCTTGATTTTCTGCAAGCAGAGCTTCAAGGTTGCCGCTATCACTTATGTCTGTAATTTTTGTATCAGTGTGATCCTGATATCTGCGCATTAAATGTACTGCACCGTCATTCATTAAATCGATACAGGCAATAAGCGTGTTCCACAATACATGCATTATAATTGGTGTTATTAAAGAGCCTGTTACAAAATATGCATAACAATACAATATTGCATGGACAGACACTACAAATGACTTCTTTTTGTCATGTGAGCGCCAAAATATCTCACCATTGTTGACCATCGCCAATAAGATCCCTATGGGCAAGGTGAATACAACAGTGTCTAATTGCAGTAACTTTAAAAAGAGCCAACTCTCAAATCCAAAATGTATGAATCTAAATATTCCTTCTTCGATAGGAGGTTGTATGGCGGTTGCCATTAATATATCTGAAACATACATCTGCTTCTCTTTTTCATCAGAGTTGCCTTTTGAGAAAAGTTTTGATAAAGCAATCTCTATTATTAAAACAGCAAGGCTTATCGGCAAGAATATAGTAATAAAAAATGAGGCTGCGAATGCGACATTAGACATTACAGGTCCAAGACCACCGCTAAAAATAACGATCCCGCAGAGTATATAGAATGATATTAGCGCGTGTGTAAATAATTCCCAAAGGTTAGCAGGCTTACCTTCATCTTCGCCATCCTCATCATTTTCCATCAATCGGTTAAGATATTCGATAGCATAATAGTAAATTGCAAAGTAGGCAATAATAAATACCGATGCCATTAAAGCTGGGATAAGACCTTGAGAGAATAGCACGGCAAGTGCCGCTGTCGAGCCCAACACAAGCTTAAGATAGAAGGGTATTTGTTTAAAAATATCTCTCTCGTTTTTAATCGGTGCTTTGCGGGCAACGGGTTGTGCTTGCGATTTTCCGGATTTTGACTCGCTCGCGCTCGAGGTGCTTGTACTTCGCGAAAGCGAAGTGCTGGTCTTTGGCTGATCGGGGCGGTCTTGAGATGATGGGATATTAGTATTTCCATCGTCCGACCACATAGCGTCGATCTTGCGATCGAGCGCTGTCATGCCAAACTCATCAACAGCTTCTTCGAGATCCTCTTTTTCTTCTTGAGCGCCTGTTTTGCTTGTTTCGAGCGGAAATATGGTTTTGAAACCCAGCCGTAGACCAAAATCGCTGACTGATTGGTATGTTCTCAATATCGCTCTTTCAAAAGCCGCATCTCTTGATGAAACATCTATTACCGTACCTAGCATTTGATCGTCAGATAAGCCACTAAGTACGTCAATGACCTTTATGGGACCCTGCATGCCAACGACGATAGTCGCCATGGCACCAAGGAAATGCCTGCGGGGCACACCAAGCTTTAGCTCTTCCGATTTCGGAGTCACATCGGCCGAACCCGCTGCGGGCCCGTCATCCTCCCCACTCGATTTGTTGGTAATTAGCCATATTAAAAATGCTCCAGCGGCGAAAGCGACTGCAATGCCGCCTGCTACTATTATCCCGGTAGTCCAACCACCCGCAGATATGGATGTGCATCCGGGTATGAATAGTGTGACGAGAATTGACGCCGCTATGGCAAGGTATTGGCCTATCCTGCTATCTTGGGCGCTGAATGGGGTGCGGGTTTCCTCGGCCTTGGCCAAAACCTCAATCTCATCTTTTTCTCTTATCGCGTTCTCTACCTCGGCCTTGCCGGAGGTCTCTATCTTTCTTATTCTGTCGAATGTGTCGTTATCAAAGCCATATGCGGCGCTATTTATCGTAAATATAAAGATAAGCAGACATGCCACGGCCTTGATAAGTATACTCTGCTTATATGACATTAGGCTCATAATACTGTCTCTTTTATCCATTTTATCCATGATTACCTTATATTGTACTTTATATATGCTTAAAGTAAGTATATCATATAATATTGAGAAAACAAATAGATTAACTGGATATTTGATTACTTAACAGAATATATCAATAAATGTAACTATATGACATTAATAGAGTTAGAATATTGCTTCAATTGATTTAAGTATAAGGGTTCGTGGGCACACTAAAGTGTGCCCTACTTTGGAGCAGACGGTTTACAAGATTGCTTCGTCGTCCCCTGCGGAGACTCCTCGCAATGACTGGTTAGAACTGTCCAAATCGGCCATTTCTCTTGCGAAATATGCCCTTTTCAGTGATTATAGCGGAAATAAGCGTGTTAGGCGTCACATCAAAAGCTGGATTGCACACTTTGACCCCCATTGGGGCTACCCTCACCCCACCGAATTCGAGGACCTCTCTTGGGTCTCTCTCTTCTATCGGGATCTCTCTGCCGGTCTTCAGCGAGAGGTCTATAGTAGATGTCGGCGCGACCACATAGAATGGTATCTTGTGGAAACGCGCAAGTATCGCGAGATTGTAGGTGCCTATCTTATTGGCGGTGTCGCCGTTTCGAGCGATCCTGTCGGCCCCTACAAATATCTTGTCTATCCGGCCTTTGGCCATGAGGGAAGCAGCCATATTGTCGCATATAAGGACAGTCTTTATGCCGGCCCTTTTGAGCTCCCAGCTCGTCAATCGTGCCCCTTGAAGAAGCGGCCTTGTCTCGTCAGCGTAGACGGTGATGTTTTTGCGGAGCTTCTTGGCCTCAAAGAGCACGCCGAGTGCTGTACCATAATCGGCCGTAGCAAGCCCCCCGGCATTGCAGTGCGTAAGGATATTGTCGCCTCTATTTACAAGGCGCACCCCGTGCCTCGCCATCCTGCGACATATCTCTTTATCCTCTCTTACAACGCTCTGCGCATCCCTCTTGACCATACTCTTTATCTCTTTTATGCTCTTCTTCTTATTGAGAAGGATGACCCCTTCCATCTTCTCAAGGGCCCAGAAGAGATTCCTGGCGGTAGGCCTGCTCGTCGCGAGATACCTTATGGCTTTTAGCATCTCTTTCTTGTAGGCATTGTAATTGCGAGCCCTGGATTTTTCTGAGGCGAGCAGCACTCCCAGAGCCACCGCTATCCCTATGGCCGGCGCGCCCCTGACCTTCATCGTCTTTATCGCATGCCAGAGAGAAATCAGGTCTCTACATTCAGCATATACCAATCTCCCGGGAAGCCTGGTCTGGTCAACGAGCCTTATTCTATTATTCTTCCATTCTATGGTCGGAATCGACATTGGGCCTCCTCGTTTTAGATTCCGGCACTCGCCTACTTCCTTAGATCCTTCGCGCCTTCCCCTTCGGGAGGCTTCGCTCCGCTTCGCACTCGGCGCTCAGGATGACGATCGGCTCGGCCGGAATGACATGTTATTCTGTCATTCCGGTTAGCGAGCCCTCGTTATATAATTTCTGGCGAGCTATACCGGAATCTCTACAATTCATTATATAAATCCTTCCACTCAGGATTCATGTCTCTAATTACATTCTCTTTATATTCTCTCTTCCATTTCTTCATACGTTTTTCTTGAGTTATTGCGGATTCCACGCAATTAGTATGCT
>JBDRDE010000050.1:0-2654 GCA_043821065.1 Candidatus Omnitrophota bacterium | reverse complement strand
GTGCGGTGTGCGCAAAACCCGTCATTGCGAGGAGGCCTTGTCTGCGTGCCTGTCGCACCCCCGTCATTGCGAGGAGGCCTTATTTGCATGTTGGCCGACGAAGCAATCTCTAAATATATCTCCTCATGCCGCCTCACCATCTTATCTACAGTAAATCTCTCCTGAAAGAGACGCTCTGCCGCATCACCCATCTCTTTTAGCTTTTGCACATCTCCTGCCATCTGCACAATAGCCTGCCCCAACCTATGAGAATCATTCGGAGGCACTATCATACCTGTAACCCCATCAATTACACACTCACTATTACCCCCAACATCTGTAGCTACTATAGGCACGCCCAATGACATGGCCTCAAGCATGGATATGGAGAGCCCTTCTCTGTCTGATGAGACCGCTAGAAGGTCCATCGTTTTATATATATCGCCCATGTCATTTATCAGCCCAAGAAACTTCACAGAGCCACTCAAGCCGAGCTTATTTCTCTGGGAGACGAGATTCTCGCGCTCTGGGCCGTCTCCTACTATGATGGCAACTAGCCCCTTTCGTTCAAAGCTCGCCCTCGAAAGGGCCTCCAGGAATAAGTCGAACCTTTTCTGAGGCACCAGCCTTCCCACGGCTCCCACGACTATAGATGCCCCATCCATACCCAAGGCCTCTCTTGCCTCTTGGCGGCTTTTATTGGACGCCAACCTCTCTATGTCAAGGCCATTATGACACACTACACCTTTTGACACCGGCATCTTCATCTTGGTTTCGTAGAATGACCTTACACCATTTGAGACATACAGTATCTTTTTCGTAGAAGGTAACAGGGTCTTATCTATCACTGATTCAGGAAAGCGCTTCCAAATATCCATATTATGTTCAGTAATAACAACCGGCTTTCTCCCGCTCAGCATACTGGCCAACCTTCCCCATAAGTTCGCCGTAAACATATGAGTATGTACGAGGTCGATCCTACAACTTTTTATTATATCTGAGATCTTACTTATCACAGATAAGTCTATCTTACCGCTTTTGTGCAGATCAAATACCGGTATTCCCAGCTCGATGATCTCATCCGCCATCTTGCCCGGCCTATTTAAGCAGCAGACATAAGGCTCAAATCTCTCTCTATCTATCTAGATTTTTAGCCAGATCAATTATAACCCTCTCAGCTCCACCCGGCTCCAGCGCCCATATGACATATAAAACTCTTATGCGGTGTGCGGTGTGCGTATAATGTGTCATTCTGAGTGAGCCCTGCTTTCATATTGGCGAGCGAAGAATCCAACCCCCGCCCCCCGTCATTGCGAGGAGCCCTTGCCTGCGTGCCTGCCGCGCCCCCGTCATTGCGAGGAGGCCTTGTTTGCATACTGGCCGACGAAGCAATCTCAAACCAACTCTTCTCGAGCCCATGATAATTCCTATATATCTTCTCATCTTTCACGTCCAACGTCCCACGTCCCACGTCCCACGTATCCCGCCTAACCAAATCTACTAAGAACCTCCTATTATAATCCGTACAAGTAACCACAAACTTCGCCTTCCTAATCTTCTCCCTCAACCCATTCTGGCTCACAAATATATCCCAAGCGTGAGCTGTGAAGCTGTATGGAAGCCCCGTAAGTTTAGACAGTATAACAGCCGCCGTAGTAGGCATAGTAGCCCAATGGCTATGGATATGCTTTACTCCTTCTCTCCTAAGTATTGGCGCCAGGTATATACATTCAAGCCAGACATACAAGCCTTTTAATAGTTCTTTTGGTCTTTTGAGATATAAACCTATTACATAAGCAAGCGTCTTGGCAGTCGTTACGGGTCGACGCAAACCGCTAACCGCTAACCGCCAACCGCAAATTGCTAACCGCACACCGCTAACCGATGCATAAACCGTATTTCGCATGAGCCCTCTAGCCTCTTCATGCACTATCTTGTCTCTACACGGCTTTAGCGAATATATCTTAAATTTAATACCAGCCTTCTTCAGCGCTGACATTTCACGCAAGATGAAGGTTTCGTGAGTCTCCGGAAACTGCGACATCACAAAGGCCATATCGGCCTTGATCTTGTCGTATTTTAAATCGATAAGTTCGGCAAAAACCGACTCTGTTTTGCGCGCCATAATTCCGGCTGTGAAGCCTTTACGGATCTTATCTCTTCCATTGGCACCCATCTTGCAGCGGTCTTTTTCATTTTTATAAAGATACTCTATCGCTTCAACAGTAGATCTCGAGTCCGCGTTCTCTACCAAAAGGCCCGTCTCTCCATATGCCACAAGCTCCGGGTTTCCACCGGCCTTGCTAGCCACCACCGGCTTTCCGCAGGCCATGTACTCCATTATAACGTTTGAGCAGCCTTCATACCCGCTCAGCAAGACTCCAACATCGAAGCTGTTTATAAGATCGGGAATATCGCGTCTGAGGCCCGTAAAGACTATGTTTTTACCCATGCCCTTATCGCTCACTATCCGCTCAAATCGCTCTCTCTCGGGCCCCTCGCCTACAGCTACAAAATAGATATCGCTCTTCTTGGCTATAAGCGACTCGGCCGCGGCGAAGAATGTCTCATAGTCTTTCGGATGGTCAAAACGCGCCACCATTCCCGCCACAAACGCCTCTTCCGGTATGTCTAGCTCTCTTCTTATAACACCCGCATCTTTGACGTCATCGAAT
>JBDRDE010000049.1:0-8008 GCA_043821065.1 Candidatus Omnitrophota bacterium | reverse complement strand
GGGGTCGTGGTAAACGACGCCATAATCATGCTCGTTAAACTTGACAAAGAATACAACCCTTCTTTGGGTATAGGAAAGGTTCATGGCCAAGTAGCCTCAATAGCAAAGACACGCTTAAGGGCCGTAGTGCTCACAACGCTCACTACGGTTGTGGGCATAATTCCTACGGCATACGGGTGGGCAGGCTATGACGCTATGCTCGCGCAGATGATGCTCGCGCTTGCCTGGGGGCTATTTTTCGGTACAATAATAACACTAGTGTTGATACCATGCATATACGCGCTCTTCAAAGAGAGAGGATGCGGAACGAAACATGCCGCGGCTTAATAGAAAAATAATAGTATCGTTTTTTTCTCTATCTCTGATCTTAGCAAGTGCCGTGATCGCTCAGGGTGAAGAGCGGCGCATCCTTACGCTCGATGAATTCATAAAAGAGGTAGCGGAAAAGGATACGGCCTTTCAGGAGATCCTCATCGATGAGCTCAAGCTTAAATACGAGAGAGAGCTTACCGTCCCGGCGAGAGATTTTGTGCTTTCTGTAGAGAGCCAGTATGATTTTCTCTTACGCCCAAGCATAGACGAATCGGAAAACACCATCGGCCTAAGCAAGCTCTTCCCTTATTACGGCTCGAGCGTGGAAGCCGAATACAGCTCCTCTTTTAACCCCGCGACTGACAGAGTTACCTCAGGATTTGAAGTGAAGTTCTCGCAATCTATAGCTGAAAATGCGTTCGGAAGGAATACGCGGTTACTTGATAAGATAGCGGGCGTAGAAGTGGAGGTAGCCAGCCACCAGATAATTGAGGCGTATGAAGATTACCTGGCTGCTTTGATACAGATGTATTACGACTGGTATTCATCGTATGAAGATCTTAAAACAGGACAAGTCTCTTACGAAAAGAATCTCGAGCTTTTAAATAATATAAAAGATAGAGCGAAAAATAAGATAGCCTTGCCCATAGATGTTAATAAAAGCAGTTTGCAGGTTGAGAACAAGAGAGATAGCCTCGTTACCCTGGAAGACAATTATAAAGAGCAGGCCAATCTGGTGAAAACCGCGATAAGGTACAATGGAAGAGAGGAGCTTATACCTGAGGAATTTCCAACATACGCTGATATAAATATAGATTTTGGTAAGGACTTTGAAAGGTTCTGGAGAGAAAGCCGGACATCACTGATATTAAAGTTGCTGGAAGATCAAAGTTCCCTCGAAGTATCCAGATACGCGGACGAGCTATTGCCATCTATAGATGTTTTTACGGGCTATTCGATGTCTGGAGATGACCACGATATCGAAGACGAAGAGCAGCTCTTTTTTATGGGAGTCACCCTCGACTGGCCGTTTCCCGGAGAAGTCGAGGTCGCGAACTACCAGGTATCGAAGATAGACAAGGACAAGTCAAAATGGACAACAAAAAATACATATTTTAGTCTCTATACAGACCTTAAGAATCTCAATATACAAATTGAGAGAGAGAAAAAGCTTATCTCAATCGCTGATGAGAAGATCAGGCTCTCGCAGGAGATCGTTAAAGATGAACTTGAGAACTATTCCTTGGGCAGGGTTACGCTAAATGACCTGATAGACGAGATCAATAAATTGGAGACCAATAAGTTCAACAAAGTATCCCACGAAGTCCAATTAAAGAAACTGACTATCGAATGGCTGCGCCTGACAGACGCCCTCATTAAAAAGAAGCAGGATATCCGCACCGTAGTAAAGATGCCATGAGCCTGGCGGTAAGTCGCTGATGAAATATATTTTATCTATTGACCAAGGGACGACAGGAAGCCGGGCCATCCTGTACGACAAAAACGGCAAGAAGATAGCGAGCGCATACGAGGAATTTCCGCAGTATTTCCCGAAGCCTGGATGGGTCGAGCATGACGCGGATGAAATTTGGCGTTCATGCGTAAGTGTAATTAAAAAGACCATTCGTGACGGAAAGATATCCGCCAAAGACCTCGCCGGAATAGGTATCACCAACCAAAGAGAGACCACGGTCCTTTGGAATCGGCAAAGATCAAGGCCGCTAGCGCGGACCATCGTCTGGCAGTGCCGCAGGACGGCTGATATATGCGACAGGTTGAAGGCGAAGGGGCTCGAGGAGACCTTTAGACGAAGAACGGGCCTTCTCTTAGACCCTTATTTTTCAGGGACCAAGGTGAAGTGGTACCTGGATAATATAGCCGGGCTCAGGGCAAAAGCCAGAGCGGGAAAGATCTGTTTTGGCACTATCGACAGCTGGCTTATCTGGAAACTGACAGGCGGGCGCTCACACGCAACTGATATGACGAACGCTTCCCGCACACTTCTCTTTAATATCCGAAATAAAAAATGGGACCCACAGCTTTTGAAGATCCTGCGGATCCCGGAAGCGCTTCTGCCAAAGGCGCAAAACTCCGGCTCTATTTTTGGAAAGACCGCATCCGGCCTGATCCCGGGATTGCCCGAAGGGATCCCTATAGCGGGAGTCATGGGTGACCAGCAAGCGGCCCTTTACGGACATGGTTGTTACGGGCCCGGGCAGATCAAGAATACTTACGGGACAGGCAGTTTTCTTGTTTTTAATACAGGCAAGAAGATAGTCTATTCAAAGAAAGGGCTCCTCACAACGATCAGCTGCGACGCGAAGGGCCGGCCCATTTATGCTTTGGAAGGGGCCATATTTATTACAGGCGCCGCCATACAATGGCTCCAGGATGGGCTGGGGGTCATCAAAAATACCGCTGATACAGAAAGATCGATCCGGGGCATCAAAGACAACGGCGGTGTCTATTTTGTCCCGGCCTTTACGGGATTGGGGGCTCCGCATTGGGCCAGCGGATCCCGCGGTTTGATCTGCGGATTGACTCGTGGCAGTAATCAAAAACATATTATTCGGGCGGCGCTCGAATCCATAGCGTATCAAACAAAGGATGTTTTTGAAATTATGCAGAGGGCCTTCGGGAAGACGGTAAGGGAGATGCGCGTCGATGGCGGCGCTTGCCGAAACAATTTCCTGATGCAGTTTCAGGCGGATATCCTCGGATGCCGGGTGCTGCGCCCGAAGATCATCGAGTCGACAGCCCAGGGTGCCGCACACCTGGCCGGCGTTACGGTCGGCCTGTGGAAAGACAGAGATCTTAAAAGAATGCATAAAGTAGACCGCGTCTTTAAACCGAGGATGCGCGCGAGAAAGAAGACGCAGTTGTATAAAGACTGGCAGATAGCCGTAAAGAGAGCTTTGTAAATGGAGCGGGACCTCGGAAGATTTACAAATAAGGAATACGATCTTTTAGTAATAGGCGGAGGTATTAACGGAGCGGGTATCGCGCACCTTGCCCAGGATCATGGTTTGAAAGTGGCGCTCATTGAGAAGGGCGATTTCGCGAGCGGCACCTCCAGCAAGTCGACAAAATTGATCCACGGCGGTATCCGCTACCTCGAAAATTTTGATTTTGGGCTTGTAATAGAGAGCCTGAAAGAACGGATCATACAATTAAGAGCAGCCCCTCACCTGGTCAAACCTCTTGCATTTATTATCCCCGTTTACAAAAATGATAGGCGCCCTTTATGGATGATGAAGCTCGGCGTCTTTCTTTATGATCGCCTCGCAGGAAAAAACTCTATCGGCGGACACCGCCGTTTAAGCGCGGATATGATAGCAGAACTTATTCCCGGGATCCGGCGCGAAGGCCTTCAGGGCGGCATACTCTATCATGATGCCCAGATGGATGACGCGAGGCTTTGCCTTGAAAATATCCTATCGGCCAGAGAGAAGGGGGCCGATGTTATCAATTATGTAGAGGCGCTCTCTTTTTTGAAAGAGGGGGAGAAGGTTACAGGTGTTTTAGCCAAGGATACATTGGGGGGCGCCACCTTCGAGATCCGCGCGAAAAGATCGGTTTGCGCGGCGGGCCCCTGGACAAACCAACTGCTCAGAAAAGACTGTCCCGATGCCAGGAAGATAATCCGCACTACAAAAGGGGCGCATATTGTTTATGAGGGGAGGCTTTCAGAGCACGCTATTTTATTGCCCTCCGATCAGGACGGCCGCATCTTTTTTGCTATTCCATGGATGGGGCATTCTTTGATCGGCACGACCGATACGAATTATACCAAAAGTCCAGACTCGCTCCGGGTTTCAGACAAAGATATTCAATACTTAAGGGAGAGCATAAGACGAATCTTCCCTGCAATGGATTTTTCCTCAAAGAAGATCATCGCAAACTTTGCCGGATTAAGGGCCCTTATCCGCAAGGGAGGAAGCCCTTCAAAGGTTACCCGCAATCACGCTATTATCAAAACAAAGTCGGGCCTTACATTTGTGGTAGGCGGCAAATATACCACATATCGAAAAATTGCGGAAGATGCCCTGTGGAAAGTCTTTAAGCTTAAGATCAAAAAACCTTTTCGACTTTATGGCAGCGGGCGCATAGATGCCGACAAGGATGATCTGGCCAGGAAGTATAATGTAGATCCGGGCATGGTTATATTCCTCATGGATAAATACGGGGCGCGCTATCAGGAGGTCCTTGACCTCATCGCTAAAGACAAGTCCCTTAGCAAAAAGATCTGCGGCTGTTCGCCTACCATTGCGGCCCAGCTTGTCTATTCTATCCAGAACGAAATGGCCGTTACTCCGGAGGATATTATACAAAGGAGGCTTTCCATACAATTCTTACCTTGCGGGACCAAGGAGTGCCACGACCGTGTTATTCGATTTACGCAGGATCGCGAGCGCCATCTATCCTGACGAAAAACATTTGTATTTCTACTATTATAGCGTATAATTAACGGTATGGCAGAGATAAACTACCTCGTAAATAAGCTTTCGATAGTAGACAGCCTTCCCCTATTCTCAAAACTATCTTTTTTCCAGAAGAATTTTATAGTTTCAAAGAGCATGATCTATGAGTTTAAGAAGGGCGACGTTATTTACAAAGAAGACGGCCCACCCGACTATTTCTACTGCTTAGTCAGCGGCAGGATAGAGATGTATTACGCAGGGGATAAGGCCCTGAAGCGCCCGAAACAGCAGATCGAGCGCTTGAGGAGGGGAGATTACTTCGGCTCCATATCGTCGCTTACCGGACAGCCGCACAGCGTAAGCACAAAGGCCCTGAATGATTCCATAGTGCTGATGATAAGCACAAAAGACTTCAACGCTATATTACACAAGATCCCCCGGCTGGCTGTATTTTTGAGCCACTCTCTATCGAGGAGGCTCAGCCAAAAAAGGTTTAAAGAAGTATTTGTAAGCAATATAATAGCCGTTTATGGCCGGGATGGGTCCTTTTACTCGGCAGCCCTGGCGGATAGCCTAAGGAAGGAATCCGGCAAGAAGGTTGTGGTCGTGCCATCTTCTGCGATGCCAAAGAAGAAGGATGCAGCCACAAAACTGAGCGCGTTTACGGAAGATTACCACTATGTGGTAGTCAACGTGTCGGGGGAGCTGAACAAGCATAATCTGGAGATCCTTAAGCAGTCAGACGTCTGCCACATCTTGAGCTTAGCGGACCATAGCTCACTGCGCAAGACCGCGATGCTGATAAAAAGTCTCAATAACTTATTCGGAGAATTTACGGAGCAGTCTATCTCTGTGATCCTGAAAGAGGATAGCCGTTACGATGAGATCCCCCTACGCCGAAAAACTTAAGATACTTTCAAAAGAGGTCTTCGCCACACTTCCTCAAGACCTGGTAAAATACAGAAAAGCATTAAGGCGCATAGCCAGGCAGATCTCCGGCGTTATGACAGGCCTTGCCCTGGGAAGCGGCGCCGCAATGGGCCTCGCGCATATAGGCGTCATTAAAGTCCTGGAAAAAGAAAATATCCACATAGATGTCATCTCAGCAAGCAGCATGGGCGCGATCATCGGCACGCTTTGGGCGCTGGGTTTGAACGCGGAAGAATTGGAGCAGGTCGCAAATATCTTTAAGAGCAGGTTTAAGACTCTCCTACTGGCTGACCCGACCCTGCCCATAAGAGGGCTTATAAAAGGCCACACGATAAGAAGGTTCCTGAAGACCTATCTCGGAGATAAGACATTCCAGGACATCAAGCGTCCGATAAAGGTGGTCGCTTGCGACATAAAGACCAGAAGAGAGGTCGTTATCGATAAGGGAAAGCTCATAGACGCGGTTATGGCCAGCATATCGATACCGGGCATATTTGAGCCGGTAGTATTAAACGACGCCCAGCTTATTGACGGAGGAATAGTAAATCCCGTCCCGGTTAACGTCTTGACCAAGTTGGGCATAAAGAGAGTTATAGCAGTCAACACGCTGCCCTCGCCCGAGGACGCGGCATTTGCGGGCCGTAAACGAAAGAGCTTTACTATATATGATGTTATCGTCAACAGTTTCCAGGAGTTGGAGTACGCCATAGCGGTGAATTCCTGTAAGCAGGCCGATGTATATTTAAAACCGATCCCCAGAAATGTGAGCTGGTTCGAGTTTTATAAAGCCGAGGTATTTATCAAGACAGGCCAAGAGCATGCTAGGCGCATGCTTCCTGAGATAAAAAATCTGGTGAAATAGTGAAAGATCGGCCAAAAGGTTTACATGCGGCGCAGTGAAGGAGTGTTTAAGACCGCCGACGGCTTGAATCTATTCGAACTCGAGCGGCGGCCTGAGGGCGGCGCCAAGGCAGCCGTTGTAATTGCGCATGGTTTTGGGGAACATAGCGGCCGCTATGCCCATGTAGCCCAATACCTGGCATGTCAAGGCTACGCGATACATATGTTCGATCTGCGCGGACACGGCCGGTCTGAAGGGGCGCGCGCCTTTGTCTCTTCATTCAATAGTTACCTATCAGATCTTGCCCGGTTTTTGGACAGGGTAGACGAAAAGGAGGAGGGGCGGCCGGTCTTTCTGTTGGGGCACAGCATGGGCGGCACTATAGCAACGCTACTGGCCATTTCACAGGATCTTAGGCTGCGCGGATTAATATTGAGCGGGGCGCTGCTTAAAGCTTCAGGGAAGATATCAGCTCCGCTTCGTATTTTTATTTCGATTGCAGGGACTATCTTTCCATCGTCCCCAGTCCTTAAAGAGATAGATAGCAGTAAAGTTTCAAGCGATCCCGGCGTAGCTAAAAGATATAACGATGACCCCCTGGTCTATCACGGCAAACTATTAGCGAGGCAGGCCCGGGAGATCAGCAGGGCTATAGAGCGTATCCAGAGAGAGATGGAAGAGATCTCACTACCATTGCTTATACTGCACGGTACGGCCGACCGCCTGGTAGATATTGAAGGCTCTAGACAGCTCTATGCCCGCGCCGGATCAAAAGACAAGACGATAAAGCTATATGAAGGTTTTTACCATGAGGTTCTAAACGAGCCGGGCAAGGACAGGGTATTGTCTGATGTGGCCGCGTGGCTCAAGGCGCGCGCTCTCTGAAGGGGGGCATGATGAACCCCGTTAGACCTATACGTAAAATGAGGTCTAATGGGTTATGAAGGGAGGTCTAACGGGATGAAAGAGGCTAAAGGCATATCGGATTCAGAGACGATCCTTTCCGAGGTGATGATGCCGGTTGACGCAAATCACTACGGCAGCGTCCACGGAGGGACCATACTAAAACTGGTCGATGAGGCGGCTTTTGTGGCAGCGACTAAACACGCAAGAAAGAACGTTGTATTGGCATCTATGGATCATATGCTCTTTAAGAATCCGGTTAATCTGGGAGATATGCTCAATATCAAGGCGCGCCTTTATTACGTAGGCGCCAGCTCCATGGATGTCGAGGTGGAGGTAGAGGCGGAGAAATTAAAAGAGGGCAAGACCCTCCATATCGGTTCGGCATATCTTACTATGGTTGCCTTGAATGAAAGAGGAAAGCCCGTGAGAGTCCCCAGGCTGATCTTAAAGACAGATAGCGAGAAGGCAAAGAGTAGACAGGCTTTTGAAAGAAGGAAGAAGAGGTTGTTGCGATAGCATGAGTAAAGATATTATGTTCCGGCCATGGAAGGAACTTAAGCGCCAGCAGGAAAAAAAGCTGAGATATTTTATAACACGC
>JBDRDE010000048.1:0-4807 GCA_043821065.1 Candidatus Omnitrophota bacterium | reverse complement strand
GCTGCGTTCAGACTCTCGAGAGATGCGTCTATACGCAGCGTATCTCTGAAGAATTTCCTCTCGGCGTTAAACGTATCTACCTCATACGAAGGAAGGCCATCGATAACAAAAAGCTCCTTTACATAGCCGAGCATATTGAAGTAAAGCTCGGCATATCCCCCGGCAATAGCGCCTTTCTTATGGTGGACAGCCTCATGAACGAGCACCCAGACCTTACTGATCGTGTCATTCTGCTCCCTGAGAGCTATCTTTGCCCCGCGGGGATCGCGCGCGATCATGCCAAAAAAGTCATCACCCTTGGTGGCTCCGGCAAACCAGTCGGTCCACACAAGCGTGATGCGCACGTTATTATCTTCAAGATACCGGTATGTGGCCGGATCTAGAACGGAGAGCGCGAAGAGCGCCTTCTGCAGGTCATCGACCGGCGTCAATTGCCCGGTCTTCTTATCCGGCATCGCCTTACTGCGTATATATTGCGGCAGGCTCGCCTTATCGACGGTTTCCCATGTTTCATCGATTATCTTATTTACCCTCTCGATCCTGGTCTCGGGCATAAATTTAGTATCGTCGCCGTAACGCACGGAGCCAAGCACAAATTTGCCGCGGTCAATGGACGCGTCAAGGAGTAGAGGATCCTCTCCGGCGCGAAGGTTCGAGGCAATGTTCATGAAGTATGAGTGAGAGGTCATCTCTTTAAAATAACCGTCAATAGCTCCGCGGAGCTTCTCCTGGTCGAGTGAAGATCTCTTCGCCGCCTCCGCAGATGCGGATACGGCAGGTTGAGCCGACGGAGCGGCCTTCACCGGAGGGACAACCGTTACCGGCGCAGGCATCGACTGGGCCTGATCCATCCGGGGCGCTACAGGCAAAATTTTCACCGGAGCGGCCATTGAAGGGATCACGCTTAATATGAGCATGTACAGTGAAAGGGCGAATAATAGCGCCATCTTGATAAAGCCGGCATTGGGAGCGATCTTTCTGTGTAATTCTGCCGATAAGCCGGCCGATGCCTTCTTCTCTTGTCCGGGTTTTGCAGTCTTCGTTATTTCATATAATCCTGCATCTTCCCCGCGGCTTAAATTCATCACATTGAAGGATTCCGCCTCGAAAGCTTCTTTAAACAGGGGACTTGCTATAGGATTAATGGTATAAAGTTTTCCACCGTCTTTTAGCATTCTACGAATTTCCTTCGCGATGCTACTGTAATACTTATCTTCCGGAAGCGGAGTCTGACCCGCCAAAAGCTTCCGTTTCACTTCGTACAAATCGTAGCATTCCTCATTGAAGAAACTTATGGATATTATAGTGTCAACGGAGCTATCGGCTATATTTCGCGAGTTATCTTTTGTGATATCTCCTTGAAATAAGCCTTTCTTCCCATCGGCCGGTAAATATGTGACGTCAAGTCCCAGAAGCGTTGCATTTCTCTTGCTCGTTTCATTCTGCAAGAAATCGGTACGCGCATGATCACCTCCCGCTAAATGTAAAACCACGCCGCCTTTAGGAATGATACTGTCCATGACAGATTCTTCAGTGGTCCCTGTCCTACGCTGCATCGTCACAATAAATAGATTAAAGACCTGTTCAGCGGTCTTATTTACTGAGTCGAGCCATCTCTTGCGAGCTTCTACTTCTTGGATTAACTTGATTATCTCTTTTACGACCACATCTTTTGCTTCCGGATCTCCCAAGATCACATTCGATCCAAACCCTTCGTCAGCCAGGAGGTCCATAATAACAGCGTTATAGCTAACCGCTTTTCCCTCATCACGCCCTTTCGCAATCTCATCATGTAATCTCCCCAGAAACGCGTCGCTCGTAAGTATGTCCTCCAGTCTAATCCTCTCTGCTTCTGTAAGCTGAGTCGGCTGTATGACTGGCTCCATAGCTGCCGGCGCGGGCTCCACAACAGGAACCATGGCAACAGCCGGCGTCTTGACCGGCACTGCGACCGGCGGGGCCTGCTCCTTTATGATGCCGTCTATAATCCTGTCCGTGAGCGCCTGCTGCTCCTCTGCTCCCAAGCCCTTGCGCCTTAGCTCGATGGCAACCACGGCGGCCACCCCCTCTTCCCAATCGAGCGCCTCAGTATCAATCTTGCTCGTCACCAGCTCTACTATCGCGTCTATCTTAGCGATCTTCTCTTTCTCTTCCAGCGCGCTTATCCTGGCGGACAGAACCTGTATACGCTCCTCTACCGCCGCGGGGATCCTTTCGACAGCCGAAACTTCCGGTCCAGCCGGTTCCTCCGCCAGAATATCAAAGCCCGCGTAGTCCAACACGACATCACGGACAAGCTCTTTAAGTATTTCAGGGGTGAGAGGCTTAACTCTTGCCGCGCGAAACTCCGATCCTTCCCGCTCTATGAGCATCTCGTAGTCTTTGAGGTACTGGCCTACAGCTCCGGCGAGATCTCTTTTTGTTCTTGGCTCTTTACCCTCATTTCCCATCGCGCTTTTGAATAGCCTCACCGCCTCGGCAACATCCGCAACGCCCGTAGCGGACTGCAACAGGGATGCTATCAGGCTATCGGCGAGTTTTGCCTTCAGCTCTTTAAACTCAGGACTATTAAGTACCGCTTTAAAATCTTCCCCGGCCGCGATACGATTATCGACATCCTGGTTGAGCTGGCTGACTCCGGCAAGATAAGCGCTCGTGGCAATAAAATACTGTCCGCCCTTAAGGAGCCTCTCGTAAGGAGCCGTCTTGTTTGTGAGGATCGCCACATAAGGCCTCTCCCCCTTAGAGACGTCAAATTTAGGCAATATCACTATGTAGGATGTCCGGTTTTGCCTCAGTAACTCTGTGATGCCCTGAGAATGGTAACCTCCGGTTATGAGCGCCGCTACATTCTGGCCGCGCTCCTTCATAGTGGCAATAGTATTGGCGAGTATGGCGTTATTTCTTTCCTCGGCCGTCCGGTAGAAATCGAGCGCCTGCGGCAGATCATTAAATATCTTCCCGAGGTCATAATCCGCGTTTATCGTAACACCGTACTTCATCGAGGCGTCTCTTATGAAGGACGCCACAAATTCCGCATTGCAGCGGCCTATATTCTCGGAAAGATAGCTGAAGTCTCCGTTAGTCAGCTTCAGGTCGAATAGGTCGCTCAGGAATCCCATGCACTTCGTTATATAGTAAAGCCTCTTCTGGTATTCGTTTTGGAAGAGCTTCTCTTTTATCTGGTCCTCAAAATCCCTGGCCTCTTCGAATATCGCTGTCAGGTCTATCGATTCATACAGCGTGATGTAATCTGTGTATGCTATCAGGTTCCCGTATGGAGCCGCGTCTATGCGGGCCCTCTCGGCCTGTTCCTGCAGGAAGACGTAATATTCGCTGTTGGAGAGCTTTCCGGTCTTGTATGAAAGCGACTTAAGGACAAGCTGTTCGAGGCCCTGCTTGGTAGCTTTTTTGCTTAGCGCATCTATGAGAGAGTCTCTCTCTTTATTGGCCTTCTCGAAACTGATATCTTTCTCCAGCTTTAGCGACTCGACAAGCCTGGTCAGGTTTTCGTACCTCTTGTAGTCAGCCCCTGTCTTAGCGGCCAGGCCCTTTACCAGATTCCATCGCTCGGTGAACGTGAGCTTGCCGTTCTTATGGAGGACCGAATTGGTGGTGAGGTCTTTTAACTCCCGGGAATAGATCTTATTCTGGAGGCCCTTAAGCGATGAGAGAAGCTTCTCGATATCGGCCCTGATCGCGCCGTTTGCCCGGTAAACGGCCCTGAATTGTTCCAGGTTTTCCTGATACAGAGGCTTATCTTCAATCCCGTATAGCGCTATCGGTTTATTTGACGTGACAGCGAAGAATTCGCCTGCGGACATCCTGCCCTCTTTTACGAGGTAACTTGCGGTGCCTTTTCTGATATTTTCGTTTGAAAATGCTCTAAGGATGGACGTGTCTATATAACCTGAAGATCCTTCGACAGCTACCAGCTTCAGGTCATAATTAGTCACTAAGGAGTCAAGGACTGAGGCGATCGATTCCTGGGCGCCAAGGGACGAATGGGCGTCCTGGATATTTATGATTGTTCTGTCCCCGGGGGCGGTGTATACTTCTTTCGTTACGGCTACATCCTTTGGGACGTTGATAGGGCTATTTACGTTGACGGGCGGCTTAAAAGATAAGCTCCCATTCTGTCCTTTTGACCAGATCGGAGCTCCGTCCTGCGCCCATATGATATCCTGGTTTATGAATGTGACTACGAGGGTTATCGCTATCGCTCGTATCCATCTCTTATGCCGCGAACTTTGTAAATCCATGATTAAAGAGTTGGAACCGAGTTCTTCTCTCGTGGAGCCGATATTTTTTTCAACGCTCCTGGCATTCATTCGGACTCACCCCATTTACAGTAATTATGATATACCTATCGTAACAGAGAGACACATTCAGTTTGCATACTTATCCAGTGTTAATGATCTTTTGATAGCCACCTTTTCATTCATATTTACATACTAAGTATATCATAAGCACAACCTTTGTCAAGACTTAGTAGCAACCTTTTTTAGTGCTTAACATACTCACTATAATCACCTCAAAAAGCTACATTTTTTATGCTTTAGGCCATCTATTTTATTGTAGAATTTAAGGAGGGCCGGGTCCTCTGCCCATCGGGAAAGTGTCCCCAAGCAGACAAGTAGGTGACGGTCACCTTTTGGAACACCCATTTGAGTGGATAATAGGGGCTATTTCTACGCTTTGCCTCGCGGCTTGAATATGCGGATATTTGCCAATAGATCTTTAAGGCGGGTTCCGGCATTTTCAGAGACTACATATACGCTGGGCACTATAAGAAGTGTAAGGATCG
>JBDRDE010000047.1:0-4650 GCA_043821065.1 Candidatus Omnitrophota bacterium | reverse complement strand
GGATGGACATGCACAGGGACCCGGCCTTTCTCAAAGACGTGGAATTCTTCTGGCAGCAGTCGCTCCTAAAGATGATGCTCGACGTAAAGGCCAAAGAACTGTCACTCGATCTCAGCGTAGATGATGTCCGGATACGTGACTACTACTATCTCCATAAGAATACCGACTTCAAGGATAACGCGCTCGAGGAAGTATACGGCCAGATACAGTGGATCCTGTTGAAGACCAAACAGCAGGATACGGTGCAGGATTGGCTGGACTCTCTTGAAAAGAAGACAGAGATAAAGATAGATCACAAGCTGTTAAAGATAGGGGAATAACCATGGATACAGGACAAGTGAAAAGGCGCAATTATTTCATCGACCGAAAATTCCAAAGCGATTTTATAATAAGATTCTCTTTGATAGTGACCGTCGCTTCCATATTTATCGGGTTTCTTGTCCTCTTCTTGAGTAAGGATATGACGACCATCACCATAGAGAATAGCAAGGTCATGGTGAAGACCGCCGTCGATTTTATGCTGCCCATAATCATCGTGACGGTCATCCTCGTGAACCTGATAGCCGCCATAGCCGTGATCGTGCTGACACTGTTCACTTCCCACAGGATCTCGGGCCCACTCTTTAGATTGAAGAGAGAGATAGGGCTCTTGAAATCCGGGGACATGCGCGTCAACTTCAGGATAAGGAAGTCCGACCAGATGCAGGATCTCTCCATAGCCCTTACGGACCTGGCCGATTCCCTGAGAAGCAGGTACTCGGTCTTAACAAGAAAGTCGCTGCGCATCGAGGAGATCATAAAGACTTCCCCAACTGACTCTAGAGCCATTGCCGAAGGGCTTAAAGAGCTGAAGGATGCCATAGGTCAGGTAAAGGTCTGATGCCATATAGAAAGTTATTTATAGCGCTGTCTTTAGCGGCTTTTATATCGATCCTTTCATATTCTCCGGCATACCCGCTGGATCTGGAGAGTAAGTATTTTACAGCCAATATCGATGAAGGGATAGATATCTATTCCTTCGCCCAAAAGATCGATATAAGGTACTATATGGAATCGGACGCCACGGCGTCTTCCCGCGCACCGAGCAAAGACGCGGTCTTAAAGGACAGTCTGGACGGCCTCTACATGGCGGTATCGGATGTGCTCGGGATACATATGTATAGCCTCAAGATAAACCTTACCGTCCTGCCGGTCAGAAAAGATATAAATAATACGCTTAAGGGTTATCTGGAAGAGGGGATAGATATACCATCATACTATTTTAAAGAGAGGAATGCTATCTACATATCTTTTGAGGACCTGACTGTCGGCATGCTGGCGCACGAAATAGCGCACGCTATCATGGCGCGGTACTTTGTAATTGCCCCGCCGCCTGAGACGCAGGAGATACTCTCAGGCTACGTAGAGTTCTCCATAAATAAGTCCATGCAAAATAACAGATAGAAGTAAAAAACCTTGACACGCATAACTTCTTCTGTTATAATTACTTGTCTAATGAGCGCATAATTTACGGGGCGGGCATTAACGCGGCGTAAATTATATGCGCGAATTAGACCCTACGAAGGTCAAGACACCTATGAGATTCTTTTATGACCGAAGTAGGGTTAAATTCAACCGTTCAAAGAAGAGGTTCAAAGAAGAGGAGTTACGAAAATCATAGATTTCCGTAACTCCAGGTTTCATTCAAGGAGGTAGAGGATGACTGTAACGAAGAAAGACATCGCGATGAAGATCGCGGAAGAGACGGGGATAAAACAGATACATGTCAAGAAGGTCGTTCAGAAGACCTTTGACAGTATAATAGACGCGCTAAACCAAAGCCAGACCATAGAGCTCAGGAACTTTGGTGTATTCAAGGTGAGAGTAAGAAAGGGCAGGATGGGCAGGAATCCGCGCACCGGTGACGCTGTCCCGATACCCGATAAGAAGGTAGTGACATTCAAGCCAGGCTTGGTGATGAAGGACAAGGTAAAGTAATAAAGATCTGACCAGGTTATCATAGCAAGTACACATGCGTGTAACCTGGCCAGACTTTTTTAGGTCCGGCCTCTATGCTAAATGTAGAGGCCGGACCATATTTTTTAATTGACTAAGCGATTCAATGTGTTAAGATATAATTTGATTATATAAACATACTATGATAAAAGCACTTAAAGGAATGAGAGATATCCTGCCTGAAGAGATAGCCGTATGGCAGGAGCTGGAGAACGCTGCAAGGTCACTCTTCGAGCTGTTCAGCTATAGAGAGATAAGGACCCCCGCGCTTGAAGAGGCATCCCTTTTTGTAAGATCGATAGGCCAATCCACAGATATAGTCCAGAAGGAGATGTACGCCTTTAAGGATAAAGGGGAGAGGCCCATAGCCTTGAGGCCTGAAGGTACCGCGCCTGTAGTGAGGTCTTACATAGAGAATGGCCTCGACAAGGTGGAATCTCTGAGCAAGCTCTATTATATAGGGCCTATGTTTCGCAGCGAGAAGCCTCAATCCGGAAGACAGAGGCAGTTTCACCAGATAGGGGTCGAAGCGATAGGCTCCGAGAGCCCGTTCTTGGACGCGGAGATAATATATATGATGAAGGCCTATTTTGACAAGATAGGTTTGAGCGGTTTTAGCATAAAGCTGAATACCCTCGGCTGCGCCAAGGACAAGACCAGGATAAAAAAAGAGCTCGCCAAATACTTATCGAAAGAGACCAATCTATTATGCAAGGACTGCAAGGCAAGGCGCAAGAATAACATATTGCGTGTCTTCGACTGCAAGGTCGAGAGCTGCAGGGCCGTCTTGAGGGCCGCCCCTAAAATGACCGAGTACATTTGCGAGGAGTGCTCCGGCCACTTTGAAAGCGTTAAGAAGATACTCGATTCTCTCGATGTGCCTTATACGGCGGATCCTTATATTGTAAGGGGGCTCGATTATTATACGAGCACAACGTTCGAGGTGACCCACCCCAATCTTGGGGCGCAAGATGCTATAGGTGCGGGCGGAAGATATGATAACCTTGTGCGCGACACGGGAGGGCCGAAGGCGGCCGCTTTCGGGTTTGCCCTGGGAGAGGACCGCCTCGTGATGGCTCTCGGAAGCGAAAAGAAGCCCCAGGCGCCTTTGGATATATATTTCGCCGCTATAGGCGAGCGGGCTCACAAAGAGGCCTTTCTTCTCTGTAATACATTAAGGAAGAACGGCGTCTCCTCCGATATCGATTATCAGAGCAAGTCCCTGAAGGCCCAGATGAGGCAGGCCAACAGGAGGGGGGCGCGATACGTGGTAATACTGGGAGAGGATGAGTTGGAAAAGAAGCTGGCGATCCTGCGCAATATGTCAGATAGTCAGCAGAGCGAGATAAAGATGGATCTCTTTGTGGAGGAGATCAAGAAAACCCTGAAATGTTAAGGACACATACATGCGGCGAACTCAGAGACAGCGATGTAGGCAAGAGCGTATCGCTTTGCGGCTGGGTAAACGCTAGGCGCGACCACGGGGGCCTCATCTTTATAGATCTCAGGGACCGTTACGGTACCACGCAAGTAGTCTTCAATCCCGAGAAGAAGAGAGAGCTTCATGCTAAGGCCCATGATCTCAAGAGTGAATATGTTGTCCGCGTGAATGGAGCGGTGGAGCGGAGGCCCAAAGAGACAGAGAACGCGAAGCTCCCGACAGGCAAGATAGAGATATCGGCCGAGGACTTTACCCTTCTATCGTCCGCTGAAGTTCCTCCCTTTGAGATCGTAGACAATGTTAACGCCACAGAGGAGATAAGGCTCCACCATAGGTATCTAGACCTGAGAAGGCCCTCTATGCAGAAGAGGATAGCTTTGAGGCATAAGGTCTACAAGTTGATAAGGGACTATCTTGATGGGAGAGGTTACCTTGAAATGGAGACGCCTATACTAACAAAGAGCACCCCGGAAGGGGCGAGGGACTTTTTGGTGCCCTCAAGGCTCAGCGAAGGCGCGTTCTTCGCCCTGCCGCAGTCTCCCCAGATATTCAAGCAGATACTCATGGTGGGCGGTGTCGACAAGTATTTCCAGATAGTCAGATGCTTTAGGGATGAGGATCTCAGGGCCGACAGGCAGCCTGAATTCACACAGCTGGATATGGAAGCATCTTTTGTGGAGGAAGAGGATATATATGAGGTCTGCGAAGGCCTTATAAAAGAGATATATAAAGGAGCCATAGGCGCGGACCTGAAGGTGCCTTTTGAAAGATTGAGCCATAGTGATGCCCTGCAGAGGTTCGGGAGTGATAAGCCCGACCTAAGATTTGGATGCGAGATAAGAGATCTCACCGAGGAGCTCAAGTCGACTGAATTCAAGATATTTAAGAAGGTAATAGGTTCGGGCGGCAGGATAAAAGCGATAGCCGCCGCGGGCGCGGCAAAGATATCTTTGAGCAAGATTGATGAGCTGACCAAGTATGTATCCCAATACGGCGCGAAGGGGCTCGCCTACCTTAAGGTGGAAGAGGAGAAGCTCTCCTCGAACATAGCGAAGTTCTTCAAAGATGATGAGCTCTCCTGTATAAGAGCCAAGCTGGGCGCGAAAACGGGAGATATGATATTCATAGTAGCTGATAAAGAGAGCGTTGGCCTCGAATCGCTGGGAAGCTTAAGGCTGCAGCTAGCCCAGGAGATGGGCTGGATAGATAAAGAT
>JBDRDE010000046.1:0-5214 GCA_043821065.1 Candidatus Omnitrophota bacterium | reverse complement strand
ATGCTAAAAGTCCCCGCGACCAAAGAGGGCTTCAAGGCCGTGGAAGAACTGATCGCTTCGGGCATGAACATAAACGCGACGCTCATTTTCTCTCTCGAGCAGTATGCGGCTACCGCTGGCTCCTATGTAAAAGGCTTAAAGCGCCTTATCGAGAGTGGAGGGGATCCGTCAAAGGTCCGTTCTGTAGCGAGCGTCTTTATAAGCAGGATAGACACAGCCGCGGATAAGATGCTGGAAGAGAATAATGGCCCCGCCGGCTTAAAAGGCAGGGCCGCTGTAGCCAATACCCAGATGATATATAAGAGATACAGGGAGATCTTCTCAAGCATGGAATTTAAAGAGCTCGAAAAGAGCGGGGCGCATCCTCAAAGGGCTCTATGGGCATCCACTAGCACAAAGAACCCGGCATATAGCGACACGAAATATGTTACCGAACTTATAGCGAAAGACACGGTAAACACCGTACCTCCGGATACGTTCAAGGCGTTTTTAGATCACGGCGTAGCTAAGGAGGCCCTTGCAGAAGACGCCAAAGAGGCGCAAAACATCTTGTCACAACTGAAAGGTCTTGGGATAGATGTGGACGCTATCTGTGAAAAGCTTCTAAGCGACGGAGTGGCCGCTTTTGAGAAGTCATTCGATTCTCTGCTCGGCTCTATAAAGGAAAAATCAAAAGAACTTAGCGCTACATAGCGCGTAGTTAAATGATATTTGCGGGGGTTAGCGTGAAAGATTTTGTCAAAAAGATATACGGCTCTATAGCTAAGAAAAAGAAGAAGAGCTGCTGCGGGCCCACATGCTGCAGCTCCAACGCGCCGAGCGTATCGGAGGCTGTAGGCTATACGAAAAAAGAGCTTGATTCCATACCGGATGACGCCAATATGGGTCTCGGGTGCGGCAATCCAGTCGCTCTTGCTTCGCTAAAAGAAGGGGAGACCATAGTCGATCTGGGTGCCGGCGGCGGCATAGACGCATTTCTCGCCTCTAAAAGAGTTGGAGATAGCGGCAGGGTGATAGGGATAGACATGACAGAGGATATGGTAGAGAAGGCCCGTATAAATGCCGAGAAGGGCGGGTTTAAGAATTGCGAATTCAAACTTGGCGACATAGAGAAGATCCCATTGGAAGACAGTGTCGCCGACTGCATAATAAGCAATTGCGTCATAAATCTGGCCGAAGACAAGCAGAAGGTATTCAACGAATCCTTCAGGATATTAAAGTCCGGAGGCAGGCTTATGGTCTCAGATATGGTTCTGGTGGGAGACCTGCCGGAGAGTGTTATTAAATCTGCCGAGATGTACGCAGGGTGCATAGCCGGGGCGCTTAAAAGAGAAGACTATATAGACAAGATAAAGAAGGCCGGATTTAAGAATGTCGTAGTCGTCAAGGAGGACCCTGTCCGCATATCCGATTACATAGGTTCCGATAAGGCCATAAGCGACATTGCCAAGGATATGTCAAAGACGGAGATAGAAAATATAGATAAGGCTGTATCCAGCGTAAAAATATCCGCGTATAAGTGACACCTTTAGGTGTCATCCCGGTTTCGCTGTTGTCTGGGTGCTGGCGAATACCGGGATCTCAAACCTTTAAGAGTTTTTTGGAATAGTTTAGCAAGAAAGCCTTATATTTAGGCTTCATATGGGACAGCTTAAGCAGGCGCAGGCCCTTGCACGTCAATATCGATATCTCATTTTTGGCATAGTCAAGAGCGCCCGACTCTCTTAATATACTTCGCATCTTGGATAGATCGCCCCGCCCGACATTCTTTTTGGATAAGATATGACTGATGCGATCCCTGTCGTTCTTTCTGGTATTATGATAAGCGTACCAGATGAGGATCGTCTTTTTTCCTTCACGCAGGTCTGTCATGGAAGACTTTCCGATCTTATTCTCTTCGGCAAACATCCCCAGTATATCGTCTTTTATCTGGAAGGCCTCCCCGAGGTATATGGCGGACTTATATAGCCTCTTTATATCCGCCTGGCTTGCCCCCGCCAGGATAGCCCCGGTCGTTAAGGGGTTCGCGAATGAATAGAACGCGGTCTTGAGGTCATATACCTTATATATATCGCTCTTTTTTATCTCTTTTACAGTCTTTATTCCGGACAAAAGCTCCACAAACTCGCCCGCGCCCGTGTAAATGGTGGTCTGGAGAAAGTTTTTAAGGGCCTTCTCTTTACGGGCCGCGTTCTCTTTTATAGATAGGAACGAGTCTATCGCCATAGCGTATACAACATCTCCCGCCACTATCGAAAGATCCTCGCCTGTAAACTTGATGCCCTTCTGGCCTGCCAGATAACCCCCGAACCTTTTATGGAGGGAAGGTCTCCCGCGCCTCATGTCTGATCTATCTATTATGTCGTCATGGATAAGGAAGAAGTCGTGGAGGAGTTCCAGCGAGAGGGCGGTCTTATAAAGATTAGGCGCGGCCGTCTTGGCAAAACCCATGTAGCCTACTATAAACAGGATAGGGCGCGATCTCTTGCCTTTCCCGCCAAGAAAGCCCTTTATCTCTTTTGACAGAATGGGGGATAGCCTTTTAAGCGAATAAGACCGGTCTACCCCTTTAATAAAATTATTCAGCTCCCTGTCGAGCCTCTTTTTTATTTTAATATACATGTTTTTATGATAACATAAGAACCGGTGCTAGACAATACGAATCTAAGGCTCATAAAATGCCTTTACGCCGCTTGTGCGGTGTTTGGTATAAAGAAAGAGGATCATTATGAAGAGGCTGAATTGGCAGATCGTCTTGGGGGCAGCTTTAGTCCTTTCATCGGCGTTGGTCTATCTGATACATTACTTTATCTTTAGAGATCTTCACCATATATTCATCTACCTCATAGGGGATATCGGCTTCGTCTTTATAGAGGTCCTGATGGTGACATTGATCATTCACAGGATCTTGACCGTGCGCGAGAAGAGATCCATGATTAAAAAACTCAATATGGTAATAGGTAGTTTTTTCAGCGAGGTGGGGACGAATCTGCTTAAGACCTTAGCCACTTTCGATGTTGGATCGAAAGACCTGACCGCGGAACTTGTGGTGAGGCCTAACTGGACAGATGCCGATTTTATGAAAGCCCACAGGTGCCTCAAAGGGTATTCTTTCGATATAGAGAGCCGGAGAGGAGATCTCGATGGCTTAAAGGGTTTTTTGGCCGGTAAGAGAAACTTCATGCTGCGCCTTTTGGAGAATCCAAACCTCCTTGAACACGATACATTTACCGATCTCTTATGGGCGATCTTCCACCTGACAGAGGAGCTTATACACAGGAAGGACGTGGCCACGCTGCCTGTTACTGATTATAATCATATTTCGGGAGACATAAAGCGCGCGTATATGGTCCTTATATCGGAATGGATCGATTATATGAAGCACCTCAAGCATGATTACCCTTATCTATTTTCGCTTGCTGTCAGGACCAATCCGTTTGACCCCAACGCGTCAGTTGAGGTGCAATAAGCTGCTTCTGATTTTTGTCATTCTGAGCGAAGTACTCCGTCATTCTGACCCTGAGCACATTCGCTTCGCTCAGTGTAAACTCCGCGAAGGGGAAGAATCTGCGGGAGAGACCCTTGCATTCCGGCTCTTTCTGTGATATTTTATATTTGACCGCGGAGGGATGGGTGAGTGGTTGAAACCGGACGCCTCGAAAGCGTCTATACCGCAAGGTATCGGGGGTTCGAATCCTCCTCCCTCCGCCAGAATTTCTCCTACGAAATTCTTCTAATGTTGTAGGAGGATTCGAAGCGAGCGAACGCCGAGCGAAGCGAGGAACAGGCCGTAAGCCGAAGGCCGGCCGGCAGTGAGCGAGGTGAGCCTACGCAGGCGCGCACCGCGCGCCGTAGTAGGCGAATCCTCCTCCCTCCGCCAGCTCCAATTTTTGCTACGCAAAAATTGGAGCAGAGCAATCGATAATAGAAAATAGAGCAATAGATGTGGAAGATCCTAGATTGCGGTCTATTTTCTATTGATCTATTTTCTAAGCAGGTATTTTTTTACACTATGCGCGGCTTATGAGGCGGTGCACAATATGAGGCGAAGCTAAACCTAGGTTTTCCCCTTGGCGCTCGCCAACTTGTAAACTGCAAGGCTCGCTGTACCCCTTTCCTTAGAGGAAAGGGAAAATTACAGGGACCGTTTTACTCGTTTCCAACATATTGCGACATATAAATTTACGATAGTGACTGTGTAGATAAAACACTTCCTTAAACAGGATAGACAAAAGCCCGCCTATATAGTATAATCTTGTGGCATATATACGTGCGCCTGTAACTCAGCTGGATAGAGTACTTGGCTACGAACCAAGGTGTCGCAGGTTCGAATCCTGCCAGGCGTACCACTAACCGCTCGGATGCTGCGCAAGAGAAGGCAGGATTCGAAGCGAGCGAACGCCGAGCGAAGCGAGGAAGAGGCCGTAAGCCGAAGGCCGGCCGACAGTGAGCGAGGGGAGCCTACGCAGGCGCGCACCGCGCGCCGTAGTAGGCGAATCCTGCCAGGCGCGCCAGCTCCAATTTTTGCTACGCAAAAATTGGAGCAGAGCAATCGAAAATAGAAAATAGAGCAATAGATGGGGAGGACCCTGTATTGCGTTCTATTTTCTATTGTTCTATTTTCTAAGCAAGTACTTTTCTTGCTACGCAAAAATTGGAGCAGAGCAATCGAAAATAGAAAATAGAGCAATAGATGTGGAAGCCCCTGGATTGCGTTCTATTTTCTATTGTTCTATTTTCTAAGCAAGTACTTTTCTTGCTACGCAAAAATTGAAGCAGAGCAATCGAAAATAGAAAATAGAGCAATAGATGTGGGGGACCCTGGATTGCGTTCTATTTTCTATTGTTCTATTTTCTAAACAGTTGTAAACGAGTAACCCGGTCCCAATATACGGTCCCAATATATGAGCTATGTAGTTTTCGCGAGAAGGTACAGACCCAAAGATTTTGACGAAGTGATAGGGCAGGAGCATGTCGCCACTACACTAAAGAATGCTATCAAGCAGGATAGGGTCTCTCACGCCTATCTCTTTAGCGGACCCAGGGGAGTGGGCAAGACGACCACAGCCAGAATACTGGCCAAGGCCCTTAATTGTGAGAAGGGGCCTACTCAAAAACCATGCAATAAGTGTGTTTCCTGTGAGGAGATCTCGTCCGGATCCAGCATGGATGTTATAGAGATAGACGGCGCCTCCAACAGGGGGATAGATGAGG
>JBDRDE010000045.1:0-5965 GCA_043821065.1 Candidatus Omnitrophota bacterium | reverse complement strand
CTTAAATGCGGCGGGGAGCTTGGCCAGGATATCGGAAGCAATAATTGAGATCTCGCCCCGTTCTCTCATCGCCATATCGCCTGCTAGGCCGTGCACGTAAGACGCCAACTTTGCTGCGCCGAACGGTTCCAGCCCTTGCCCTATCAGGCTCGCTATGATGCCGGTCAATACGTCGCCTACGCCACCTGTTGCCATGCCCGGATTCCCGCTCTCATTCACGTAGACTTTATTTCCTTCGGCTACTACTGTTTTGTAGCCCTTCAATAAGACGACAGCGCTAAATTCCCGCGAGATCTTCTTCGCTGTTCCTTCCCTGTCCTTTTGAATATTACTAACATTCTTCTTTGTGATCCTGGACATCTCGCCCGGATGCGGCGTCAGGACCAATGGCGCGCGATGCTTTTTAAGTTCCGCGGGCTTCTCTGCGTATGCGTTTATTCCATCAGCATCTAGAACAACAGGCTTATCTGACTTCTCTACCACTCTGCGTATAAGCCTTTGTGTCTCTTTGTTCCCTGATATCCCCGGTCCTATGGCCAGGACATCCGCCTTTTGAGCGAAATCCATTATCTTTTTCTCTGACGCCTCCCCCAGCGACTGGTCCCGGGTCTCATCCAAAGGCAATGTCATGACCTCTGTGAGCTTTATCTCCATGATAGTATTTAAGCTTCTCGGTATACCCAGAGTTACCAATCCGCTGCCTGAAAGAAGGGCCGCCTGCGAAGCCAGGTACGCGGCGCCGGTCATCCCTGCTGAGCCGGCCAGGATAAATACATGGCCATAGTCGCCTTTATGTGTCTCTTTATGTCTGGGCCTTATGGTTTCCATAGCTCTCTTCACCATTTTTAATCGCTCCCTACCAGTATAGCATTCGCCACCGCGTGTTCCTTTGTGTGCGACATGCTGACAAGTATTTTATCTATATTCCTTTTGCTGTAGATCTTTTTTGCTTCTCTGTAGAGCCTTATCTCCGGTTTGCCGTTCTCGTCGTTTACTACCTCAACATCCTTCCATGGAAGTGTCCTGGACCATCCGCCTCCGAACGCCTTTAACACCGCTTCTTTAGTGGCGAATCTTGCAGCGAGATGCTGGTAGGTAAACCTCTTAGAGTTCGCATAAAGTATCTCTTTGTCTGTAAAGACCTTTTTGAGGAAGCTGTTCCCCCATCTCTCTACAGCATCTTTTATCCTTTCGACTTCCACTATGTCTATACCTGATCCGAATATCATTTTACAGCTTTCAGCCCTCAGCCATCAGCATTCAGCTTCTTGCTGACAGCTGTAAGCCGATGGCCGATAGCTAATTAATGCCAGCATCTCTCTGACGGACTTGTCTAGCCCCGCCAGGACCGCGCGGGAAATTATCGAGTGGCCTATGTTTAGTTCTTCTATGTGTGGTATTGAGGCAATCTCACGGACATTCACGTATGTCAGTCCATGCCCCGCGTTCACAGTAAGCCCTACACTCACCGCGTAGGCTACGGCACTGCGCAATTTTTGAAGCTCTAAGAGTTTGTGCTCGGGCCGCTTGGCGTTCGCGTAAGCGCCAGTATGTATCTCAATGGAATCCGCACCCAGCGCGCGCGACGCGTCTATCTGTCTCTTATCGGGATCTATGAAGAGGCTCACTAGTATACCGCTCTTTTTTAACCGTTCTATAGGCCTGCGGAGCTTAGATCTGGCCGAGGCGACGTTTAATCCGCCCTCTGTGGTCAACTCTTCTCTCTTTTCTGGGACCAGCGTTGACTGGTCCGGACGCGTCCTGCAGGCGATATCGACTATCTCTTTTGTAGCCGCCATCTCTAAATTTAATCTTGTCGATATGGTATCTCTCAGTATCTCTATGTCGCGGTCATTTATATGGCGCCTGTCCTGCCTTAAATGCGCCACTATGGAGTGGCATCCCGCCATCTCGCATATGCTTGCGGCCCAGACAGGGTCCGGTTCCGTGGTTCTGCGCGCCTGCCGGACTGTGGCGACATGGTCGATATTGACACCCAATTTTGGCATCCGATCAATCCTTATCTGCTAATATCGGCACTGTTACGGTGACAAACTTCTCTCTTATGATCCCTTTCGTGGGGGGCACTATCGAGACATCTTTCATAAATGTCTTTGAAGAGCCTGTTATGTCAACGGGCTCGGTATCTATAGAAGTGAGCCTCTCTATTATTGATTTCGGGCCCACGATCAAGAACTCATTAGGCTTTATGGCTATCCTGTCATAAGCTACACCATATCCGGCCTTAGGCTCGCCGATTATATTCAGCTTGATAGGAACCTTTTTAGACAACAGTCTGTATGGAGGGAGTATGCTTTGTAGCGCCGATCTTTCAGCGACAACCCCCTCTTGGAGTTCTACCACAACATAGACCCATGTTACTATCGCTAAGAGCAGGGCCAGTAATTTGAGCCCAAAGTTGTTCACAAAGAAGTTTTTCATTAACCTACCCGTCTTTACGTGGAGACTCTCTTCACAAAATCTAAAATATTCCTTTTCTGTTTTGATCTATATAGACTATTTAGGGACTTTACCAGCTCATCCTTATCAAGGTCGCGTGTAAGTTTTCCTCCGACAGACAAAGAGATCGCCCCCGACTCTTCCGATACCACAATGACCACGGCATCTGTCTCCTCCGAAAGCCCTATGGCCGCTCTATGCCTGGTCCCCAGCGTCTTTGTCACGTGAGCCTCCTGAGTCAAAGGAAAAAGGCAGCCGGCGGCCACTATCCTGTCTTCCTGTATAATGATACCACCGTCGTGCAGTGGCGTGTTGGGCATGAATATTGTGCTGATGATCTCGCTCGAAAGCTTACTGTCCAGGCTTACGCCGCTCTCGATATATGGCCGCAAGCCTATCTCTCTTTCTATAGCGATAAGGGCGCCGATCTTCTTTTTCGAAAGAGTAGCGGCCGATTTAGTTACTTCATCTATGACCATCTCTTTAGCCGGGAAGACGCCGAACTGGCCCAGTCTTGCGAGTCCGCGCCTCAGCTCGGGTTGGAAGATTATGATCAGGGCTAAGATAGATATTGGCAGGAGCTTGGTCATTATCCACGTAATAGTATCGAGACCGAGTCTCTGGACTAAGAAAAATATCACAATGACGATGAATATGCCTTTCAAGACCTGGACGGTCCTTGATCCTTTGATATATAAGATGAGAAGGTAATAGCAGAACCATAAAATGGTTATCTCGGTTATCATCTTGAGTATCATCGGCAATGTCAGGATTTGCATATCGCGTCCGTCATCCTCGCCACGTCTTTCATCTCTCTTACGTCATGCGCTCTTATTATGTCGGCGCCGTTCAGTATAGAGAGCGCAGCGGCTGCTGCAGTTCCTATCAATCTATCGCTTACCTTACGATTTAAGAGCTGGCCTATAAACGATTTTCTCGAAAGGCCGATCATTATCGGCCTGCCGAGCTCCTTAAGAAGGCGCAGCTCTCTTATGATCGTCAGGTTGTGCTCTAGCGTCTTTCCGAAGCCTATGCCCGGGTCTACTATGATATTTTCTTCGTTGACTCCGGAATTCTTAGCGATGGCCATGGATTCTCGAAGACTCTCTATGATCTCGCTCATAAGGTTGCAGTATCGCGGATCGTCCTGCATGGTTTGAGGTCTTCCTTTCATGTGCATCAACACCAGGGGAACATCATAACGGGCCGCGACATTGGCCATCTCCGGGTCACCCCTGAGGCCTGTCACATCATTTATTGCGCACGCCCCATGTCTTATTGCCGCTTCCGCTACTTCTGACTTATAAGTATCTATTGAAATCGGTAAGTCTATACTTCCCTTGAGCCTCTCTATTACAGGGAGGACCCTCTTTAGTTCCTCTTCAACAGTGACACCTCTAGCGCCGGGCCTCGTGGATTCGCCACCTACATCAATGATGTCGGCCCCGCTGCGCGCCATCATTAATGCGTGCGCGCAGGCGCCTTCACAATCGAAGAATTTCCCCCCGTCACTAAAAGAGTCGGGCGTTATATTTAGGACGCCGGCTATGTGTGTCCTCATTCCCATTTCAGGGATCAGGCTCTCAAGCCGTGCCTTCTGTATTTTCTCTCTTTGATCTTTTAATTTTGCCAGCATCGTTATCTGAAGTTTTTTGCTCAGGTTCAACAGCGGCTTGCTCTTTTACCGGGACCTCAATGCCTATGATCTTTTTTACTTCTACATCATTGAGAACCTCTTTTTCCAAAAGCGCTTCCGCGAGAGCCTTTAGCCTCTCCTTGTTCTTACTCAGCACCTCTTTGGCCTGCTCGTAGCATTTGTCGACAATCTTTTTTACCTCGGCGTCAATTACGCGGGCGGTCTCTTCGCTGTAGTCTCTGACCTCCGTAATATCTCTGCCCAGAAATATCTGTTCGTGGGGCTTTCCGAATGTCAGATAGCCCAGACGCTCGCTCATGCCGAATCTTGTGACCATGAGGCGCGCGGTATCGGTCACCTTCCTTAAGTCATCGCCGGCTCCGCTGGATATCTCATTAAATACGATCTCCTCGCTCACCCTGCCGCCGAGCGTAACTATTATATGAGCGAGCAACTTTGTCTTTGTGTGGATATGCCTGTCCTCATGAGGAGGCGTAAAAGTATACCCCAAGGCCAACCCCCGAGGGAGTATCGATACCTTGTGGAGCGGGTCCGCGTCCGGTATGAGCATAGCCAAGAGGGCGTGGCCCGCCTCGTGGTAGGCCGTGATCTTCTTCTCCTCTTTGTTTATCACCCTTGACCTTCTTTCCGGACCTGCCATTACCCTTTCCGCTGCTTCCTCGAAATCATCCATCTGTACGGTCTTCTTGCTTCTGCGCGCAGCGAGCAGGGCCGCCTCGTTGACGAGATTCGCCAGGTCTGCTCCGGAGAACATGGGAGTCCTCCTGGCCATGCCCTGCAGGTTGACGTTCTTATCGAGCTTTACATTCTGGGCGTGTACTTGCAATATGGCTTCTCTACCAACTATGTCGGGCATGTCGACCACGATCTGCCTGTCGAACCTGCCCGGGCGCAGGAGCGCGGGGTCGAGGACATCCGGCCTGTTGGTAGCTGCTATAAGGATCACGCCTAGCTGCGTATTGAATCAGTCCATCTCAACCAAGAGGGCGTTGAGCGTCTGTTCCCGTTCATCGTGTCCGCCCCCTATGCCGGCAAATCTCTGCCTGCCGACAGCGTCTATCTCGTCTATGAAGATTATACAGCCTTTCTCGGATGCCTTCGCCGATTTCTTGGCCTGTTCAAACAGGTCTCTCACGCGGCTCGCGCCGACACCGACGAACATCTCAACGAAGTCAGATCCGGATATAGAGAAGAAAGGGACGCCTGCCTCACCGGCGACCGCTTTTGCGAGTAGTGTCTTTCCACAACCTGGCGGCCCCAGCAGAAGGACCCCTTTTGGGATCTTCCCGCCGAGTACTTGGAATTTTTTTGGATCTCTTAAGAACTCTATGATCTCTTGAAGTTCTTCTTTTGCCTCATCTACCCCTGCGACATTCTTAAATGTGATCTTCATCTTCCCCTGTATAACTTGCTGGGCGCGCGACTTGCCGAAGGACCAGATCTTGCCCCCGCCCTGGGCGGCGCCTCTGTACATAAAATATAGGAAAAACACAAAGAGCAAAAGTGGACCGAATGATATAAATATATTCATCAAGACCGTCTTTGGCGGCCTTACGTCAAAATCGTTTATGTTGCTCCTCAATAGACGCAAAAGGTCCGGATCGCTGTCAGGGATGTTTACCATGAATTTAGAGCCGTCCGATAGTTTTCCGCGCACTATGTTCTCTGTCATAACAGCGGAGATTATATTGCCATTCTCCCTGTTCTTTTCCAGCATGTCATAAAACCTGCTATAGGCCATATCGACTACAGGCGGCTCCAGAGTAGAAGGAGCGACCCTTACGAGGTAGATCAATCCCAGCAGCACAAGCACCCATATAACCAGGTTCTTGCCGTTCTGCGGCGGCG
>JBDRDE010000044.1:0-2385 GCA_043821065.1 Candidatus Omnitrophota bacterium | reverse complement strand
CTCTCAGCATAACCATTGGTCCATGGATGCTGGAACTTTGCCACCGTGTGCCTAACATCGCAGTGGAGCAGACATACGGTAAAGTATCCGTCAACATCCTTATGCTGGGCGCAGTAGAACTCAACGCCCTGGTCCGTCAATACGCGCTTAATCTTGCCTTCCGGGCAATTGGCCATCATATGGTTACAGAAGAAGTCCACAGAGTTATCGGCAGTCTTCCTCAAGCCCTCAAATCCGTCTTTATCGAATCGCTTCTTAAATTTATAAAAGCACTTCCTCGACAATCCATATCTCTTGCAGATGTCCTTGACCGTCTCAACGTCTCGCATCCAATCACTGAATATCATCGACCGCAACTTAAAAGAAAAGTCCATCAAAAGATCACCCCATGAATAAGTATATACTATCATAAAAACTATCCTTTCTACGGACCAAAAGTGTAACCCCCAGTGGTGATTATAACAGTAATAGTTTAGCCCGGGGAAGTACCCCATACCAATAATCAGCCGGAATTGATCGCGTTCATTTTAAGCGCGTTTTTTTCTTGACATTTTCCGACACATGATGTAACATGTCGGATATGGAAACGGACATAGTCAATTTGAAAGAGCTGCTCAATAAACGCGAGGCGCTGGCAAAGCGATTAGGCGGCCTTAAACATATCCTGCGCGGCAGCATTGTCCGGCAGGGCAATATCTGCGGCAAGGCCGTATGCGTCTGCAAGCGAAAGAAGAACCCGATTCTTCATGGGCCTTATGACTACCTCTCCCACCGCTCTAAAAAAGGCATCAATACAATATTCTTAAACAAAACCAAGCTGCCCCTGGCTCAAAAAGGCGTCCTGGAATATAACGAGGCGATAGACCTTATATACCGGTTGGCCGAGATCAACTTCCATGTCTTAAGGTATTACTACGATAAGCTGTAAGGAGAAGCGCTATTGTTCGGATTCGGTAAGTCAAAAAACCCGGATAATATAAGAAGCTTGCGCAGGGAAGGATTAACGTTAGCCCGGGAGAACCGCCGCCTTCGTCTCAGGAACGAGTATCTTGAGAAAGAGATGGCTATCATGCATGAGGAGATAAGGCGTTTGGGATTCATCGTAAAAGAGTATCAGGAGATGCTCTTTAAGAAGAAAGCCCTCAAATATAATAAAAAAGACAACCGCGATGACGATAGCCATATCCCCAAAAAGCCCGGCGCTCCCGTAGGCCACAAAGGCGCCACCCGCGAGATCCCGGGCAGGGTGGACGAACATAAGGATGTCCGCATAGACAGATGCCCGGAATGCGATTCCGGCGATATAACTCCATGCGCAAAATACTCCGACCATTACCAGGAAGACATAATAATACCCACGACCTGGGTTACGCGCTTCAGGCACCATTACTACTGGTGCCCGCACTGCAAAAAGGCCGTCCATGGCGCGGGAGACGATGAGATCCCCTATAGCTACATAGGCCCAAACGCCAAGGCCCTGGGGGCCTTCCTGCATTACCAGTTATCGGTTCCATACCGTAAGATAAAGGCCCTCTTTAAAGAGATGTTCAATATGGTCTTCGACCCTACCTCATGCGTCGGATTCGACACGAAGATACGCACCCTCGGCGAGGGTCTATACGAAAAACTGAAGGCAGCCCTTAAAGATAGGCCGTATCTGCATGTGGATGAGACGGGCTGGAAAAAGAGGTGGCTGTGGTGCTATGCCGACCGCCGGCATGCCGTCTACAGGATAGAGCCCGGCCGCGGGCAGAAAGAGCTGAGAGGCGTGCTTGGCGACAGCTTCACGGGCGTTCTCATAAGCGATCTCCTTGGCGCCTATAATGGCATACGGAGCTTACGGCAGAGGTGTCTTGTCCATGTCCTGCGCCTTGTTAAAAAATGGAGCGTCTATTATGATAACGACCGGGCTATGGCGAGGTACTTCGCGGAGCTGAAGGCGGCGGTGAAGAGAATCATTCGCCTCAACAGGCAGATGAACAGTAAGAGGCCGCCAAAGGACTTTACCGTAAGAAAGGCTGATGCCGTGGGGCGGCTAAGAAGCATACTCGGCAGGAAGCTATTCCCCGTAAAGGCGGACAGATTCCGCAGAAAACTCTTCGACCGTATCGATGAGCTGGTCATTTGCCTGGACTACAAAGGCATCAGTTCCCACAATAATCTCGTTGAGAGATGCCTGCGGGGGAATGTTATCATGAGAAAGATAACGTTCGGAAACCGATCCAGGAAAGGAGAGCGTAATCACGAGGTTATAATGAGCCTCATTCAAACGGCCCGCCTGCAAAACCTTAATCCGATACCACTCTTACGCACTCTGTTAACCGCCAACGGACAGGCTGCGTCAATCGTATCGTTAGATTAAACTTCCGCCCGCTAATCTATTAC
>JBDRDE010000043.1:0-11438 GCA_043821065.1 Candidatus Omnitrophota bacterium | reverse complement strand
CCTGGTTTCCTGATGACCTGATATCCTTTCATGCTTATTTTATCATTTTCCTGAACTCATCTTCCGTTATCACCTTGACACCCAGCCTCTTTGCCTTGTCAAGCTTAGACCCGGCAGAATCGCCGGCTAGGAGGAAGTCTGTCTTTTTGGAGACCGCAGATGAGGCGTTACCGCCCATCTGCCTTATAATAAGCTCTATCTCGTCTCTCGTATAACCCGAAAGCGTTCCCGTAACGACTATGGTCTTACCCTCGAGATTTGAAGACTTCACCTTCCTATCGGCCTCTTTCATATTCACGCCCGCGTCCCGGAGCTTATCCAGCACAGCCTTGTTCGCGTTCTCCCTGAAAAAATTATATATGGAAGCCGCCATGACATCCCCTATCTCGTGTATACTGGTAAGCTCTTCGACCGGCTGCCCGGCTATACTATCTATAGAGCCCAATCTCTGAGAGAGCACCCAGGCTGCGTGGACGCCGACATGCCTGATGCCCAAGGCAAAGATAAATCTCGATAAAGAGTTCTTCTTGCTCTTCTCTATGCCGTCTATAAGATTCTGGGCGGACTTCTTCGCCATCCTCTCCAGCCCTTCCAGGTCCTCTGCGCTCAGGTAATATACGTCCCCGTAATCCTTTATCATTTTCTTGTCGACCAGCTGGTTTACGATAGCCTCGCCCAGTCCCTCTATATCCATGGCGTTGCGCGACGCGAAGTGGAGCACGCTGGTCTTTACCAGGGCCGGGCACGAGACATTTTCGCAGCGCAAGGCAACCTCGCCCTTATCCTTTACCGCCTGCGATGAGCAGATCGGGCATCTCGTGGGGACCTTAAAACTCTTCTCGCGGCCGGTTCTCTTTTCCTTAAGGACCTTTATCACCTTGGGGATTATCTCCCCGCTCTTCTCTATAATGACCGTGTCGCCTATTCTCACATCCAGCCTCTTGATCTCATCGAAATTATGGAGCGTCGAGCGGGAGACCATCGTTCCCGACGCATGAACCGGCTCCAATATCGCCACGGGGGTAAGGGCGCCTGTCCTGCCAACCTGGACCGATATGTCGAGAAGCTTTGTGGAGACCCTCTCTGCCGGGAACTTATAAGAGATCAGCCACCTGGGAGACTTTGTGGTAACACCGAGCGCCTTCTGCTGCTTAAAGGAGTCTATCTTTATGACCATGCCATCTATGTGGTAATCGAGCTCCCCCCTTTTTTTCTCCCACTTATCGCAGTATCTTATGACATCTTCTATATCGCCGAATTTTGACCTGTGCGGGTTTACCTTGAAACCGCTCTCCTTTAAAAATGAGAGGGTTTCTGATTGTGTATTGAGTTCGGCGCCTTCTATATGGCCCGCGCCGTATACAAATATATCGAGCCGCCTCTTGGCCACGATATTAGGGTCGAGCAGCTTGAGTGACCCCGCGGCGGCGTTCCTTGGGTTTGCAAAAGGCTCGAGCCCGTTCTCCTTCGCCTCTTTATTCAATATATCGAATGCCTTGTAGCCAATAAATATCTCGCCCCTGACCTCTATTCGCCCGGGAACGGCTCCGCCATCGTATCGTATGCGCAATGGGACGCTCTTTATCGTCTTTATGTTGCGTGTTACGTCGTCTCCGTTAACACCGTCTCCCCTGGTCGCGCCGATCTCCAACGCTCTCTCTTTGTAAAGTAGTGAGACGCTCGCCCCGTCTATCTTGAGCTCTACGGTGTACTCAACTTTCTGACCGGGGAGGTTCTTGCGCACCCTCTTGTCGAATTCTCTCAATTCATCGGCCGAATAGGTATTGTCCATGCTTAGCATGGGTACGATGTGCTTTACGGTCTTGAAACCCTTTATAGGCCTGCCGCCGACTCTCTGCGTAGGTGAATCGGGTGTTACAAGGTCAGGATGCTGGGCCTCAAGATCTTTGAGCTTTCTTGCGAGAAGATCGTATTCCTGGTCTGATATCTTGGGCCTATCCTCGATATAATAGAGCCTGTCGTGCCCTTCGATCTCGGCTTTGAGTTTTTCGATCTCTTCCTTGACCCTTGCCCCTTGACCCTTGCCCCTATCTCTTTTCATCTTCCTTCGCCCAGCCTCGCCGCCAAGGATGCAGGCAGGCCTGCCTTTCTTATCTTATCCTTGGCCTTCTCTATATCGTATTTTACGCGCTTTATCTCGATCGTGCCCTTCTCCTTATCCCATATACAGTATGAGGCCCTCCAGTCGCCGTCCCGGGGCTGCCCCACGCTGCCGACATTCACCAGATAGCCCTTATCTTTCTCTACGGTTATCTTGGGGCCGGCCGAGTATTCCAGGCTACCGTTCTTACCGCAGAAGACTCCGGACACGTGAGAGTGGCCTATAAAACAGACCTTTGCCGGTATTGCCTTAAGCATCTGCGAGGCGATCTGAAAATCGAAGACGTAATCGAACTTTTCCGGGCGCATCCATGTGCCATGGACCATGGCCATTTCGTCATCTGCGTAAGTGAGCTGAAGGGACTTTATATAATCCTTTTTCCGAGCCGAAAGCTTGGTCGATGTCCACTCGACCGCCTGCCTCGCGTAGTCGGCAAAATATTCTAATAACGTCATGTCTAGAACGGCCCATTCGTGGTTGCCGCATACCGTGACAGCCCCGAGCGTCTTTGTCTTCCTTAAGCACTCGACCGGGTTAGCGCCGTAGCCTATGATATCACCGGCGCAGAAATATCTATCGGGGTTCTCCCTGGCTGCGTCGGCCAATACGCTCTCAAAGGCCTCGAGATTCCCATGAATATCAGAAAATATGACATACTTCATTCTACTTCGCCGATCTCTTGAGATATACCAGTTTGGCTTCGAAGAATACCGACTATTTTGCCTTGTTAAATCCTACGAAGCCCAAAACATCTATGAAATTCTTTTATGGGCGTAGTATGATTAGAAAAACCTTATCGCGAATCCTTCAAACTCGCCAGTAGCGCTTGACCAGGAGATCTTCGCGTCCTGTATGTACTGCTTCAAAGTTCCCGCCTTTATCTTCTTGAGAAGATCCGATAGCGCCTCCTCCTCGCCTTCACATACTAGCTCTACCCGGCCGTCCGGGATATTCCTGACCCATCCTCCAAGGCCCAGCCCCTGAGCGACCCTTTCAGCGGTGAACCTGAAGCCTACCCCCTGCACCATCCCGCTGTAATACACCTGCACTCTTTTTTTCATATCGCCACCTGAATCAAGCAAGCGCATCCGGGGGCTTGCCTCCGCTTGCCCCGTTAGATATTATCTAACGGGGCTCGTCGTTCGCTCGCGGATACGCGCCGCTCGCTCACTGTAGCGAAAATCGCTCCGGCAAACCCCCGGCTGCGCTTCTCACCTGAAAAGGAAAGGGGTAACAGCGAGCTATGTCGTTTTTCTGTCGGCGAGCGCCATAGTTATTAAGTGCTCTTCTTCGCTCATAAAAGAACTTCATAGATGTATTGAGCTTCGAAGGAGCATTCTACTTCGCCTACAAGACCGATTCCTACGAAGCCAAGCTTACATCTTTCAATAAGCTCGGCGAAGTAGAATGGTACCCCTGGGCAGAGTCGAACTGCCGACACCAGGTTTAGGAAACCTGTGCTCTATCCATCTGAGCTACAGGGGCATTTGAGTCTTAGCGACTGATACGGTTAGCGGTTAGCGGTTTTCGGTTAGCGCAACACACGCAAACCGCACACCGCACACCGCGAACCGTTACACCTATAATTTCAATAAGCTGAAGATCGGATAATCTTTTAATCTCTCGCGGCCCTTTAGAAATTCAAGCTCTATTAGAAATGCCAGCTCGACTACCTCGGCCCCGTTCTTTTTAAGCATATCACAGGCGGCCCCGGCAGTACCTCCGGTGGCCAAGAGATCATCGACCACAAGCACCCTGCTGCCTTTGGAAACAGCGTCTTTGTGCATCTCCAGGGTATCTGTGCCATACTCCAGATCGTATGTGATGCTTACAGTCTCATGCGGGAGCTTTCCCTTCTTTCTCACAGGGATCATGCCGGCGCCTATATTGTAAGCGAGGGCCGCGCCCAGCAGAAAACCGCGCGCTTCTACGCTGGCTACGAGATCTATCTTCTTGTCCTTATATCTATCAGAGAGCGTCTCCACCATGCTCTTGAAAGCAGCTTTGTCTTGCAGGAGCGGGGTTATGTCCTTGAAGATGATCCCTTTCTTTGGAAAATCGGGTATATCCCTTACAAGACTTTTCAGCCTATCCACACTGTCCGTCATTTTGACTCCAATTCTTGTTGAAGTATGATATTCTTCAGTTTCAGCATAGCCGCGCTCTCTATCTGTCTCACGCGCTCTCTTGTAATGCCGAAGTGCGTGGCCGTATCCCTCAAGGTATGAGACACACCGTCTTTTAAGCCGAACCTCAGACTCAGTATCTTGCGCTCCCTGGGAGACATATTCTTTAGAAGCTCCAGTATGCGCTCTTTCTGGAGATACGTCCCGACATCATCGACCGCATTCGATACGTTCTCGTCTTCTATCAGGTCCATAAACTCCGCGGTGCCGCCGGAACCTATCGGCGCGTTAAGGGAAGATATCTTAGAAGCCATCTTGCTGAGCTGTCTGATCTTCTTTATAGACATCTTCATCTTTCTGGCGATCTCTGTCACTCTCGGTTTTCTCTTGAGTTTTATGAAGAGCTGCTCCGAGATCTTCTTGAACTTCATGAGAAGCTCTACCATATAGACAGGCACCCTTATGGTCTTGCCCTGGTTGGCGATAGCCCTGGTGATATACTGCTTTATCCACCACGCGGCGTAGGTTGAGAACCTGTAGCCCCTTTTTGGATTGTACTTCTCGACCGCCTTCATGAGACCGAGGTTTCCCTCTTCGATCAGGTCCATCATCGGCACGCCAAGATAGCTATACCTCTTGGCGATATTGATAACGAGCCTTAGGTTGGAGCGGATCATCTTCTCCCGGGCGGCTTCGCTGCCCTTCTTGATCTTACACGCCAGCTCTATCTCCTGTATGGCAGTCAGAAGAGGTATGTCTTTTATCTCCTTAAGATACCTCTTGATCGAGTCCATTATCTCTTTTTACCTCTCTTTTTGCTTCTCTTTTTTCCCTTCTTGGAAGCGGCCTTCCAGCCAGACTCCAAAGCAGCCTGCGCCGCCGCGACCCTAGCTATAGGCACTCTAAACGGGGAGCAGCTGACATAATCAAGATTGAGGCTATGGCAGAATTTGACAGATTTTGTCTCTCCGCCGTGCTCACCGCATATTCCTACCTTGAGGTCTTTCTTGACTGAGCGCCCTTTTGCCACGCCGATCTCCATAAGGCGGCCAACGCCTTTCTGGTCGATCGTCTGAAATGGGTCCTCATCCATTATCCCCTTATCGTAATAACTCTGGAGAAACTTGCCGGCATCGTCTCTCGAGAGGCCGTAAGTCGTCTGAGTGAGGTCGTTAGTCCCAAAAGAGAAGAACTCGGCTACCTCCGCTATCTCGTCAGCGGTCAGGGCCGCGCGGGGAAGCTCTATCATCGTTCCTACTGTGTAGGTTATCTTCTTGTTCTTCTCTTTCATGACATCCTTTGCTATCTTGTGCACAAGTCCGGCCTGAGAAACAAGCTCCTCTTTCTTGCCGACCAGAGGTATCATTATCTCAGGAGACGTCTTTATCTTCTCCTGTGATACTTCACAAGCGGCCTCGAAGATCGCCCTGGCCTGCATCTCGGTGATCTCCGGATAGACTATGCCCAGCCTGCAGCCTCTGTGGCCGAGCATGGGATTCATCTCTTTAAGGTTGTCGATCTTTGCCTTTATCTTATCGGCGCTCACGTTCATGATCCCGGCCAGCTTCTCTATCTCTTTTGCGTCATGCGGCAGAAATTCATGCAGAGGAGGATCGAGTGTCCTTATTGTAACCGGCTTACCAGCCATAGCCTTGAAGATGCCTTTAAAGTCTTCTCTCTGATAAGGCAGGAGCTTCTCCAGGGCCTTCCTTCTGCCTTCGGCTGTATCGGCAAGTATCATCTCGCGCATGGCGTCGATCTTGCCCTCACCGAAAAACATATGCTCTGTGCGGCATAGTCCTATGCCCTCCGCGCCTAAAGCTATGGCCTGAGCTGCCTGATCAGGCTGATCGGCATTTGTCCTTATCTTTAGCTTCCTTCTCTTATCGGCCCACTTCATGAGCTTGTCGAAATATTTATAGGTCGTCGACTCGCTCGGTTTCATGGTCCCTTCAAGAATGACCTGCAATACTTCTGAAGGTTTCGTCGATATCTTGCCAAGTATAACTTCGCCCGTGGTTCCATCTATGGAGATATAATCCCCTTCTTTTACAACACGCTCTCCCACGGTCATCTTTCTTGAAGTATAACTTATACCAAGCGCGTCGCACCCTGCCACGCAGACCTTGCCCATCTGACGGGCGACTAAGGCCGCGTGCGATGTCATGCCCCCGCGCTGCGTCAATATTCCTACGGCGGCGTTCATCCCTTTTATATCCTCCGGGCTCGTCTCGATCCTGACGAGTATAACACTCTCGCCTCTGGCAGCCCACTCTTCAGCGTCTTCGGCGTTGAATACTACCTTGCCGCATGCCGCGCCAGGCCCGGCATTTAGGCCTTTGGCCAGGATCCTGTCTTCTTTGGTCGCCTTCTTCTTCTCTCCTGCGTCAAATATAGGCCTCAATAGCTGGTTCAACTGCTCCGGCTCGACCCTCATCAACGCTTCATCTTCGGTTATCAGGCCCTCGCTCACCATGTCTACGGCTATCTTGATGGCGGCCATTCCGGTCCTCTTGCCGGTCCTTGTCTGGAGCATCCATAATTTACCCTTCTGTATGGTAAATTCCAGATCCTGCATATCCCTGTAGTGCTTCTCCAGTTTTTTGTAGATCCTCAGGAGGTTATCAAAGGGCTGCGGCATATCTTTTTGAAGGCGGTTGATCGGCTGGGGCGTCCTCACGCCCGCAACAACATCCTCGCCTTGCGCATTCATAAGATACTCGCCATAAAACATTCTTTCGCCCGAGGAAGGGTCTCTTGTAAAGGCGACACCTGTGCCGCTCGCCTCTCCCATGTTACCATACACCATGGCCTGCACGTTAACAGCGGTTCCCCATTCCGAAGGTATACCGTTTATCTGACGATAAGCTATGGCCCTTTCGTTCTGCCACGAGCTGAACACAGCGCCTATAGCGCCCCAGAGCTGCTCCATGGCGTCTTCCGGGAAGTTGCTTCCGGTCTTACTCTTGATCTTCTTCTTATAGCGCGATACAAGCTCTTTAAGATCACCGGCGTCAAGATCGGTGTCCGACTCGACCCCCTTCTCTTCTTTCATCTCATCCATCACTATCTCAAAGGGATCTGTCTCGTCTTTCCCCTTAGGCTTAAGCCCAAGAACGACGTCGCCATACATCTGCACAAACCTTCTGTAGGCATCATACGCAAACCTCTCGTCGCCGGTCTGTTTTATTAAGCCTCTTACGGTAGTGTCATTAAGACCTAGATTGAGCACTGTATCCATCATACCGGGCATCGATACTCTCGCTCCGGATCTAACAGATACAAGGAGAGGATTATCCTTATCTCCAAACTTGGCGTCCATCGACTTTTCGATCTTCGCCATAGCGGTAAGCATATCCTTTTTGAGGTCTTTGGGATATTTCATACCGTTATCGTAATAAAACGTGCAGACATCCGTGGATATCGTAAATCCGGCAGGTACCGGTATTCCAAGATTGGTCATCTCAGCGAGATTGGCCCCCTTGCCTCCAAGGAGGTTCTTCATCTGTGATTTACCGTCAGCTTTGCCGCTGCCGAAAAAATAAACTAACTTCTTAGCCATTTCACTTTCCTCCTTAATGAGCACATGATTTACGAAAAATCTGTAATTTTTCGTAAATCATAAGTGCGAATTAACTCCGACGAGCAAAAGAAAATTTCCTGTGGAAATTTTCGCTTGCTTACAAGTGTGCGAGTCGGAGCACAATGTTAACTTTCCAATTTCTTCTTTAAATAATCCCGCAGAGTATCCGCGGAGATCCTGTCTTGCTGCATGCTGTCCCTGTCCCTTACTGTCACTTTCTTGTCTTCCAAGGACTGCACGTCCACCGTAACACAATAAAGTGTTCCTATCTCATCCTGCCTTCTATATAATCTTCCTATAGAAGCTGTATCATCATACACTATTTTATGGTCTCTTCTCAAGTCTTTTGCTAAATTTTTTGCCATCTCGACTATCTCGGGCCTGTTCTTCAGCAGAGGAAAGACCGCCGCCTTTATGGGCGCCAGGTCCTTGTGCAATTTTAAATAGACCCTCTTATCTTTATTTACCTTCTCTTCCCGGTAAGAATCGACGAGAAAAGCCAGGACAGCCCTGTCGACTCCGCCCGATGGCTCGATGACGAACGGCACTATTTTTTTGCCGGACACATCGTCGAAATAGGCCAGCTCTCTCCCGCTCGCCTTCGCGTGCTGCTTGAGATCGAAGTCCGCCCTGTTGGCAATGCCCTCAAGCTCAGACCACCCGAACGGGAATTTGTATTCAACGTCGTGGCACCTCTTGGCGTAATGGGCCAGCTCGTCCTTCTCGTGCTCCCTGAGCCTGAGGTTTTCCCGGACTATGCCCAGGTCTATATACCACATCAACCTCTCGTTCACCCAATAATCATACCACTTAGCGTCTTCTTCGGGCCTAACGAAATATTCTATCTCCATCTGGTCAAATTCGCGCAAGCGAAAGGTAAGATTACCGGAAGTTATCTCATTGCGGAAGGCCTTTCCTATCTGGGCTATTCCAAAAGGCAGCTTCTTGCGGGACGCGTTGAGCACGTTCTCAAAATTGACAAATATCCCCTGGGCCGTCTCCGGCCTTAAGTATATAGTAGTACTCCCTCCCTCCACGGATCCGAGGGCAGTCTTGAACATCAGGTTGAACCTTCTCGACTCGGTGAACTCCCCGCCACAGTCCGGGCACTCCTTGCCCTCAAGCAAATCCTCCCTGAACCTCTTCTTGCACTTCTTGCAATCCACCAGAAGGTCCGCGAACGAACTCACATGTCCCGACGCCTCCCACGTGCTCGGGTTCATTAGTATGGCCGCGTCGAGCCCCTCCATATCATCGCGGTTGTAGACATTGTTCTTCCACCAGGCCCGCTTGAGATTATTCTTAAGCTCTACGCCCACGGGTCCGTAATCCCAGATACTCCCCACGCCGCCGTAGATCTCGCTGGACTGGAATAGAATGCCCCGCCTCTTACAGAGCGAGGCCAGCTTCTTCATCATTACATCATCATTCATATTACTCCTACCTGTCATTGCGAGGAGGCCTCATTTACGTATCTGCCGACGAAGCAATCTCGAATGTCAAGATTGCTTCGCCGCCTCGCTTCGCTCGGCAGGCTCGCAATGACAATTTGCTATGTCATATTCACTTTTTTTATAAACTCCACAGTCTTTAGAGGCCGCTCGATATGGAAATCGACGAACCTCCTCAAAAAATCCTCCAGTTCCCTGCCAACCGGGCCGGAAACCTTCACTCTCGAAAGCAGATCGAACGGCATCTTCCTGACATGCGTTATAAAATTTATAGTCCCTCCCGAGATCTTTATCCAGGGGCCGGAGTGCCCCAGGCACTTGGCGCAAAATAGCGCCCCTTCGCGCATATCGAACCTCGCTTCACCCTCGATAGCCTTACCGCATTTAGCGCAGCCGTTAAGATCGGGCATGAACCCCGCGATATCCATGAGCTTTATCTCGAAGATCCTCGCCACGCGCTTCGCGCTCACGGGTTTTGTAAGGAGCGAGAGAGAGCTGAGCAAAAGATCGTAGATCTTCCTGTCGGCATCGCCTTCCACAGTCACCATGTCGGCGAGTTCTATCAGATAATCCGCGTATATAGTCCTCTCGAAATCGTCCCGTATCGGGCTGAAGAAGTCTTTGAGGTCACACTCGGATATATTGTTAAGATTGCCTCTCCTTCTTTCATAAAAGACGATGCTATTAAGGCTGAATATCTGAGGATTCAGGCCGATCGCGGCCTTCGGCCCCCTGGCCCCCCTCATGACCCCGCAGATCTTTCCGAAGTCCTTAGTCAAGAGCGTCAGGATAACACTCGTCTCCCTCAGGTCGCGTTTCCTCAGTATTATGCCTTCAGTCGTCTGTATGGCCATGTTTTAGTCCGTAGTCCGTAGTCCGTAGTCCGTAGTCCGTAGTCCGGAGAGCGAAATAAAAAGAGACGTCCTTAAAAAATATTTTTAAGTCTGCTGTTTTCACTCTGATCTCCTGATCTCCTGATCTCCTGATCTCCTGACTCCCAACTCCCGACTCCTGACTATTTTACACCGCTCCTGCCGATACTATAAGCTTAAACGCGTCCTCGATACTCATATCCAGCAATTCCAATTCTGCCTTCGACACGGCTATGAAGATGCCGCTAGTCGGATTCGGCGCGGTCGGAACGAAGAGATTGACGAGCTCCTTGCCCGCCTTATCGACCATCTCTTTTTTGCCTTTTGAGGCCGTGACAAAGGCGATGGAGTACATCCCTTTTCTTGGATACTCCACCAGCGCCACGCCTTTGAACATCGCCCTTCCCTCGCCTATAAAGGCGCTGCTTATCTGTTTGAACGCCTTATAAATATTGCTGATCATCGGTATCTTCAAAAAGAGGCGCTCCCAGAAACTAAAGAACCTTCTCACTATCAGTACGCGGGCGGCCGCGCCTATGATCACGATAATGAAGAGTATAAAGATGAATATAATTATCTTGGCCAGAAGCGTCACATACGGGCCTGTCATGTAAGGATTTATCGTTTTGACTATAGGCTCGAGCAGCTTCCTGTTAAGCGACTTCACTATGAAGTCAAAAATAAAGAACGTGATAGTTATGGGCAGTATGATAGCCAGGCCTGTCAGGAAATCATTTCTGATCCTCTTCATTGCTTTCTTCATCCCGTTAGACCTCACTATAGAATCCCGTCGGAAAGGTCTAACGGGATTCATATCTCGCTCATCCCAATAATTGGAAGACCAATAACGTTACCAGGGTGCCGGCGAGGGCACCCACTATAACCTCAAGGGAACTGTGTATCTTATATATAACCCGGCTTCTAGCTATCAACATAGCCATCACGAGGGTCAGTACGATTATCAAACCGTTGGCCGTGACCATCGATATTATGGTCCACATAGAGAACGCCATGGCGCTGTGGCCGCTCGGCATGCCTCCCCTTAGAGGTGTGCCCCTGTGGAAGACGACCTTTGCCATCAGGACGACCGCGAAGACGAGTATAAGGCATATAAAAGTAATATGCCACGGCGACTGTTTTATCTTCAGCATGCCGCTCTCGATCTGGAAGGGTAGGCGCTTTGAGAATAATAGGTACCCTGTCACGACAGCGTTTATCGACGCTACGAATACCGAGCCTGCGGCCACATCCTTGGCGATGCGGGCCAGGGGGTGATGGCCGTCG
>JBDRDE010000042.1:0-2204 GCA_043821065.1 Candidatus Omnitrophota bacterium | reverse complement strand
CAGTAATGATCCTGCCCTTTTCTATCTTTACGCCCAGTTCCTCAATCCCAAGGTCTTCTGTGTTGTATCTACGCCCTACGCAGACAACGGCTTTTTCATATTCAGCCGGTATGGCATCCAGCTTTGTCTTTGTCATCACCTTTACCCCGGCCTTTTTTAATATCATCTCCATGTTCTTGCCGAGCTCTCTATCCATTGTCGGCAGGAGCCTGTCCATGATCTCAACTATCCCTATCTCAACGCCAAGATTGCGAAAGGTGTAGGCGTATTCACATCCGTTCACCCCTCCGCCTATTATTAACAGGCTTTTAGGAAGGGTCTCTAATTCCAGGATATCGGCGCTGGAGAGCACTCTATTTTTGTCGAATTTAAATATCGGGAGCTCGGCAGGCCTGGAGCCTGTGGCTATAATGATATCCTTGGCTGTTATGCTTTCGCCGCCTACCGTTACCACGCCCTTATCAGCCACTCTCCCATGGCCTCTCTTGAGCGTTATGTTCTTCGACCTGAAGAGTGATTCGATCCCCTTCTTCAGTGTAGCGACTACCCTGTCTTTGCGGGCCTTTACCTCCTGATAATTGACGCTGCATGAGGATATCTCTATGCCAAACTCTTTCGCGCGCTTGGCCGACTTCAGCGTCCCCACGCTGGCTATAAGAGTCTTTGTGGGTATGCAGCCCCAGTTTAGGCAGACCCCGCCGACCTCGTCCTTTTCTATTATAACGACTTTCTTGCCAAGCCCGGCTGCGTACAAGGCGGATACATAGCCGCCCGGTCCAGCCCCAATTATCACTATGTCGTAATTATTCATAGATGAGATATAAGCTCTCTTGTGGATTCAGCAGATCTCCTTAGGGACTCTTCTTCTTCAGGATCAAGTTTTAGCAGTACCACCTCTTCCAGGCCGTCTTTGCCTAATTTTACAGGCAGTCCCGTGCAGACGTCAGATATCCCATATTCACCCATTGTGAAGCACGATACCGGCATGAGCCTCTTCTCGTCTTTTACGATAGCCTTTATCATGGTAAAGATCGCGGCGCTTGGGGCGTAATAGGCGCTTCCCTTTCCAAGCAACCCTACGATATGGGCGCCTGAACCGCGGCTCTCTTTTATCAACTCGTCTATCTTCTCCTTGGGGAGCAGTCTACGAAGGGGCTGTCCAGCGACCTTTGTGTGGCTGACTAGCGGGACCATCTCAGGCCCATGCTGCCCCAGTATGATCGTCTCAACATCCTTATAGGCAACCTTTAATTCTCTGGCTATGATATACGCAAACCTAGAAGAGTCCAGGACCCCGGCCATCCCGAATATCCGCTCTCTCCTTAGTCCGCTCTCTTTGTGCGCCAAGAAGGTCATTACGTCCAGAGGATTGGTTACCACGATTATGATGGCCCTGTGGCATTTCCTCTTTACATTGAGGATAACATCTCTAATGATTGCACTATTTTTCGATATAAGGTCGGACCTTGTCATGCCCGGCTGCCTGGGAAACCCTGCTGTTATAACGACTATATTCGAATTCTCTATCATGCCGTAGTCGTCGGTTCCCGTTATCTTTCTCTGATAGCCCATCAGGGGTGCGGCGTGGAGAAGGTCGAGAGCCTTGCCCTGGGCCATGCCCTTATAGACGTCTATCAATACCACATCGGCTAAGTCGCTCCCGACTATCCTGTTGGCGAGCGTAGCGCCTACATTCCCTCCGCCTATAATTGATATCTTCATCCCGTTAGACCTCCTCTTTTGCCACGCTAGGCACGTTTATAGAAGCAACTTTAAAAGGTCTAACGGGGTTCATTTTAGCCTCTCGATTATTGCGTCTGCCATGCCGCTTGTGGACGACGCCATTGGATCGTCAGGGCGCGGGCGCAGGTCATAGGTGACATTTCTGCCTTCTCTTATCACATAGGCGACGGCTTCTTCTAGCCGATGGGCGGCATCTATCTCTTTGATATGCCTTAACATCAAGACTCCCGAGAGTATCATCGCGCACGGGTTTACTTTGTTCATACCTTTGTACTTAGGAGCGGAACCATGAGTTGGCTCAAAAAGGGCTATATCGTCTCCTATGTTGGCTCCTGGGGTTACGCCTAAGCCCCCGACAAGCCCCGCGCAGAGATCTGATATTATATCTCCGTAAAGATTGGGCAGCACCATGCAGTCGTAATTCTGCGGCTTCTGCACCAGCTGCATCGCCATGTTATCCA
>JBDRDE010000041.1:0-15146 GCA_043821065.1 Candidatus Omnitrophota bacterium | reverse complement strand
AATTCCTTGTGCGCCTTCTCACGGTACCTCCGGAGGCGAAGCTCAAAATAGGATTTTTCGTTCTGGGGGCTACGCTTTTGGCTATAAGTCTCCATCACCGCATAGAGGTTTTTCTAGGGCTAAAGGGCAATACAGTCCTTCTGATAATACCGCTCATAGCTTCGGCCTTTGTCATGATGTGGCGGAGGGAGAGGGCGAGAAGCTACATATCTGAAGGCGTGGAGTGGTGGACCATTCTATTCTTTATATTTCTCTTTGCCCAGTCAGGTATACTGGCCGAGACCGGAGCGACACGCGTAGTTGCCGAAAAGCTGATGAACCTGGTAGGACACAGCCAGACTGCCCTGACGAGCCTTGTCTTTCTCGGAAGCGGGATAGTCTCGAGCTTTCTCGATAACGTTGTGGTGGTCGCCGCGCTTACTCCCATAATAAAAGACCTCGTTACTATAAATCAGGCCAGCGATATGCTGTGGTGGGTCCTGCTTTTTGGCGCGTGCTTAGGGGGCAATCTCACAATAATAGGTTCTACAGCCAATATCATCGCAATAGGGACGCTCGAGAAAGACAGGGGGATGTCGATAAGCTTCTCAAAGTGGCTAAAAGAGAGCTTCCTGCCCACGCTGTGCACTATGGCGGCGGTCTTGTTCTTCTTTATTTTTATTTACAAGATAGTTTATTAGTATCTTGCTACAAGGGCACGGGCGTGTTATAATTATCCCGGATTTTATAGTAAACCGGAGGCGCGGAATTGGTGAGAACATTAACCCTGGCAGTATTGATATCGGCGGTATTTGCCCTTGGCGCGGCGGCCCAGGAAGATATGGCGTTTGAGGAGTGGATGGACTACGGCTCTGCCTATGGGGAGGTCAGGGTGGTCGGTACTTCAGAGAGGACGCTGACTATACTGGATGTAGGAGCCGCGCTGGATGAAGACGCCATCGTAAAATATTACATAAGAGACGACGTGGAGCTCGAGACCGTTGAAGATTATAGGGAGATAATGGTAGGGGATATGGTCGATTTAGAATACTATACGACCGCCGATGGAAAGAGAGTGGTGGATTTTATATCCGTCGAAAGAGACGAAAAGGAGGAAGTGAAGGATATACTCCTTCAGACCGAATAACTATGGGCAGAAAAAAACAATTTAAGGTAAAGACACAGCAGAAGATAAAGAGACGCAAGAGGCTCCAGAAGCTAAAGGCTAAAGGCGCGGATATAGGCACCTACTTCCACGAAGGTCATTACGTAGGCCCGCACCGAGGCAAATGACATATAAAAGTATCGAGAGCGGCAGCGGAAGGCCGCTTATCATGCTTCACGGTATCTTCGGCCACGCCTCTAACTGGCGCGATACTGTGGATAAGCTTTCCGATGAATATAGGGCGATCGCCCTGGAACTCCCTTATCTGGAACTCGCCAATAAGGATCTGGGCGTAGGCAACCTGACGAATTATGTTCTCAATTTTGCCGATTCCACAGGGCTGGACAAGGCTGTCTATATTGGCAATTCACTCGGCGGACACATAGCCCTGGATATAGCGATAAAGGCGAGAGACAGGATAGACGCCCTGGTATTGACCGGAAGCTCGGGGCTTTTTGAGAAGGGTTACGAAGAAGACCTCCAGATCCATCCAAAGAAGCCGTATGTAAGAAAGAAGGTCGGAGAACTATTTTTCGATCAGGCCCTTGTCACAGATGAGCTCGTTGATAGCGTCTTTAACGCTCTTAGTGATAAGAAGAACAGGCTTAAGGCCATACGCCTGTTCAAGGCGGCCAAGAGTTACAATGTAAAGAGTCTTTTAGGCCTTATAGACTGCAAGACCCTCCTGGTGTGGGGCAGGCAGGATCTAATCACTCCAGAAGATGTGGCATTGGAATTTAATAAGATGATAAAAGGCTCTACGCTTGAATTTATAGAAGACTGCTGTCACGCTCCGATGATGGAGCACCCGGAAAGGTTTGTTAATCTAGTTTCAGGATTCCTGTCGGAACTTTAATTATGATAAAAGAGTTAGCTAGAAGGTTTACAAAGACCGCGACCATCTTATTGCTTTTATATATCTTTTTGGTCAGCATAAGCCTTTTGAGCGATGCCTTTAAGATGTTCGGTACGGGCTTTGCCCATTCTCTTATACAGACGACATCTAATCCATTTGTGGGGCTTTTTATCGGCATACTCGCTACGAGTCTTATTCAAAGCTCGTCCACCACCACCTCCATAATAGTAGGTTTCGTCGCTTCAGGGGCCCTCACAGTAGAGAACGCCATACCCATGGTGATGGGCGCGAATATCGGCACCACCGTGACCAACACGCTTGTATCTCTGGCCCACATTACCAGAAAAGAGGAGTTCAAGAGGGCCATGGCGTGCTCTTCTCTGCACGATATATTCAATATACTTACGGTAATGATACTATTTCCTTTGGAGCTGGCCACAGGATACCTGCGGCACTCAGCCTCGTTTTTGGCAAATATATTCGGGGAATTTGCCGGAGTAAAGGTCATGAGCCCGTTAAAGGCCATTATAAAACCCGCCATAGATCTTGTAAAACACACCTTGCTGGACAATATGGGGCTATCAGAAAAGGCTACCGGCATTCTGATGCTTGTCTTGGCTATGATATTGTTATTCACGGCACTGCTCTTAATAGTGAGGGTCATGAAGTCGAGCACCGCGAAGAGGGCGGAGATAGTATTCAATAAGATACTCGGAAGGAGCGGCGTGATAGGCATTTTTATGGGGCTCATCTTTACCGCTATAGTCCAGAGCAGTTCTGTGACGACATCAATACTGGTCCCGATAGTGGCATCGGGCATAACCACAGTGGAAGTAATATTCCCGATAACTATGGGCGCGAACTTAGGCACTACCGTGACAGCGATATTGGCGTCATTGACCGGCAATGTCGCGGGTATCACAATAGCGTTCGCCCATCTCCTATTTAATCTGACAGGCACGATTGTAGTGTATAATATACCGCTCTTAAAAAATGGTATCATAAATGCCTCTAAGAAGCTTGCTGCTGTATGCGCAGAGAGAAAGCCCCTGGCTTTTGTCTACGCGTTGGGTGTATTCTACGGCATACCGGCACTGTTTATATTTATCTCGAAATTTTTTAAATAGATAATCCAAAACCGGAGGATACTATGTTTAAAAATATGCTGGATTTCTGGAAAGGTAAGGATTTTCTTACAAACGTCTTAGGAGAGTTCGGTGAGATGCTTGATGATTCGAAGAAGATGTTTGATGACGTCTGCCAGAATTTACTGGAGAACAAGAAGATAGACGGCCTGGAGGATAAGATATACAGTGTCGATAAGAGGATAAACCTCTTTGAGAAGGATATAAGAAAGAGGATAATCGCCCATCTCTCCATACAGCCCAGCGTTGACGTGCCGATGAGTCTCCTTATGATGAGCGTCGTAAAAGACGCCGAGAGGCTCGGCGATTACGCGAAGAACATCTTTCAAGTCGGGCGCGTCATAAACAGGCCCATAGACAAGAACGTCTTCTCAAAGTATTTCAACGAGATCGACAAGAAGATAATGCAGATGTTTGACGATACAAAGACGGCTTTTATAGACTCAGACGAAGAGAAGGCCAGACAGATCTGGAAGACAGAGAGGCTCATCGTTAAAAGATGCGACGCCATAGTGGTGGACGTGGCCAAGAGCTCCCTAACAGTGGACCAGGCCGTAGCGTTCGCCCTTATAGCGAGGTATTTCAAGAGGATAGTGGCCCATCTTACGAACATAGCCACCTCTGTTATACTGCCGATATCGGAGCTCGACTTTTTCGACGAGAGCCGGAGGAGTGAAGATGACAAGGCGTAGATGCGCCGCGGCAGCGTGCTTGATACTCTCCGCTATCCTTCTGACAGGATGCCTTAAGAGGAATCTCCACATAATCTCAGATCCTCCAGGGGCCACGGTATATTTCAACGAAGAGGAGGTAGGGACGACACCTCTAGACTATGACTTCATCTTCTATGCGGTGCACAAGGTCGAAGTCAAGAAGGAAGGGTATAAGAGCTTGGCCACTCTCGAAAACCTGAAGCCGCCGATATATGCTTTACTGCCGCTGGACTTCTTCACAGAGATAATTCCACGCGATTTTTGGGACAGAAAAGAGCTCTCTTACGTGCTGAGTCCTCTTCCTGTGAACGAATAGGATATCCGCCATGAATAAAGAGTTGATGGCCTTATATATAACGGCCGCGTCGATAGGTTTCTTCCATACGCTCTTGGGGCCCGATCACTACCTACCTTTCATAGTAATGGGCAAGGCGAGGGACTGGTCTATGGCGAAGACGGCCTTTATTACTATACTCTGCGGCCTAGGCCATGTGTTGAGCTCTGTAGTGCTGGGAGCCATAGGCATCCTGCTGGGGATCGGCGTAATGAAGCTCGAGGCGCTTGAATCGATGCGCGGCAACCTGGCGGGCTGGGCGCTTATAAGTTTTGGGTTCGCCTATTTTATATGGGGCGTAAGGATGATGATAAAGAACAAACCCCATAAACACGCGCATATTCACCAAGAGCGCGATGATCACAACCACCTCCATGGCCATACCGAAGAGCACGCACATGTTCACGCGCGAGGAGGCAAGGTCAATATCACACCGTGGATACTATTCACTATATTCATCCTGGGGCCGTGCGAACCGCTTATACCTGTCCTTATGTACCCTGCCGCGAAGATGAGTATCCCGGGTATTATAGGAGTCGCGCTTATATTCAGCTCAGTTACTATAGTGACCATGACGACGATCGTGCTTCTATCATCTGTGGGCGTAAGCCTTATCCCTATGAGCAGGCTTGAGCGATATAGCCATGTCCTCGCGGGTGCGACCATATTTATCTGCGGAGTGGCCATACAGTTTCTCGGGGTATAAAACATAGGAGTCGACAAAAAAGTGAACCCCGTTAGACCTTTTATAGGTCAACGCGGGTATGATGTGTGCGTGATAAGTGGAGGTCTAACGGGGTGAAGAAGATATTTTTAATATGCGCTGTTATAGTTGTGCTGACGGGATGCGCCGTGCTGGCGATCGATCCCGGGTTTGCCGATGTGCTATATGACGAAGATAATCTATTCGAGAACCTCACAACGATAATATTCGCTATAGCTCTTATATTTTCACTCTACCTGTTTCTTAAGGGCCTGATCGGTGGCAAGGCCTACCGATTATGGCTCTCACTTTCAGTGATCCTCATAGTCTTTATCGGTGATGAGCTCAGTTGGGGGATCATGCACCGGGGCTTAGAGCCGCGCAAAATAGCCGGTGTCGATTTTGACGGCCTTCACGACATACTGTCTATAGGCGTAAGTGTGATAAAGCACATAAGAGATTATATCTTCACGATAGGCATATCGGATGCCAGATCTATACTGATCATCTTAAGCTCAGCCATTATATCCGTATTCGCGGCCTACCTGATAGTAAAATTGGTTATTCGTAAGAAGAGTGATATTACCTCTTTCTTTTCGCGCAATATGAAGTGGGAGCCGTTCTTCTTTCTGGTTCTCTCATTTGCCCTATTGGCTCCCGCGATGTTCGTAGACGAAGACAATCTTGTAAATTTTCCCCATAAAGCCGTCGCGGAAGAGTCTATAGAGCTTCTGGCGTCTGTTGCTATTTTATTAGCCTGCCTATCAGGCTTAAGGGTGAAAAAAGATGTATGAGATAATCGTAGTAGGTGCGGGCCACGCCGGGATAGAGGCGGCCCTGGCCGCCGCGAGGATGGGGCAGAAGACACTCCTTGTAACGATGCGAATGGACAGAGTCGGTGTCATGTCCTGCAACCCGGCCATAGGGGGACTGGGCAAGGCCCAGCTTGTAAAGGAGCTCGATGCGCTCGGAGGAGAGATGGCGAGGGCGACAGACGCCTGCGGCATACAGTTCCGCCTCTTGAACACCAAGAAGGGGCCTGCTGTCAGGTCTTCTCGGGCCCAGGTGGATATGTATATGTACGCGCGCTATATGCAGGATCTTGTAATGAGGACACCGGCGCTGGAGCTGAGAGAGGCGACCGTAGATAAGGTATTGGTAAGAGGCGGCAAAGCCGTCGGCGTGAGACTGGAGTCCAAAGAAGAGTTAAAGGCTCAGGCGGTCATAGTGACCCCGGGAACATTTATGAACGGCCTGATACATATAGGCCTCAGGCACTTCCCCGGGGGCCGCATGGGGGATGGCGCCAGCGCAGGATTATCCCGCTGCCTGAGGGATCTCGGCTTCGAGGTATCGCGCCTTAAGACCGGGACGACCCCGCGCATAGACGGGGAGACGATAGACTTCTCAGGCATGCGCCTGCAATGTGGTGATATCCCGCCTAAACCTTTTTCCTTCAGGACAGAGCGCATAACGCAAAATCAGGTCCCGTGTTTTATAACGCACACAAATACCACCACGCACCGGATCATAAGGGATAATCTCAAACGCTCTCCCTTATACAGCGGCGCTATTACATCGACAGGGGTGCGGTACTGCCCATCCATAGAGGATAAGATAGTCCGTTTCGGACAGAGGGATTCGCACCACATATTTCTTGAACCGGAAGGGCTAAAGACGAAGAGCTATTACCCCAATGGTATCTCGACAAGCCTGCCAGAGGATGTTCAGGAAGCCATGGTCCGCAGCATAAAGGGGCTGGAGAACGCGAAGATAGAGAAGATGGGTTACGGCATAGAGTATGATTTCTGTAATCCCGCGCAGCTTGAGCCTACGTTGGAGACGAGGCGCGTGGACAATCTCTACTTTGCCGGCCAGATAAACGGTACTACCGGTTACGAAGAAGCGGCCGCGCAGGGGCTTATGGCGGGCATAAACGCATCTTTAAAGATTAAAGAGAAGGAACCCCTGGTCCTGGACCGCTCCCAGGCATATATAGGGGTCTTGATAGACGATCTCGTTACAAAAGGCACAGAAGAGCCATACAGGATGTTCACATCGAGAGCGGAGTACAGGCTGGTACTGAGAGAGGATAATGCCGACCTGCGCTTGAGTGGGATAGGCTATAAGCTGGGCCTCTTAAAAGAGGCCGATCACGATCTTGTCAGGAAGAAGGCCGATAGGATAAGTGATGGCTTGAGGCGCTTGAGAGAGACAAAGGTGAAGGCCACAGAGCCCGTGAACGAGAAATTGCGTGAGTGGGGATCGAGCTCTATAAGCGAGCCATGCTCGTTGGAGCAGCTCCTTAAGAGATCCGAGATATCCTATGGAAGATTGTGTGAACTCTCCGGCCCGAATGGAAGTCTCCATGAGAACGAGATAAGTGAGATAGAGGTCGAGATCAAATATAAGGGTTTTATAGATCGCCAGAGCAGGGACATAGAGAGATTTAAGAGGATCGAGAATGTGAGGATACCGGGGGATATAGATTTTTGTTCGATAAAGGGCCTCTCTAATGAGATAAAAGAGAAGCTCGAGAGATCCAGGCCGGTCTCGGTAGGCCAGGCATCGCGCATATCGGGTGTCACGCCGGCCGCCTTATCCGCATTGATGGTCTATTTGAAGCAGTGACCAGTGGCCAGTGGTCAGTGACCAGTAAAAAGAAAACGGAAGAAATAGAGATAAGATGAGAATCAATAAAAATAAAGACACCATTTTTATAAATTCTGACCACTGTCCACTGACCACTGTCCACTTCTTAAAAATATGTGCGGGATAGCGGGCATAGCGAGCTTTAATGATTCTCATGTGAGCGAGGAGCTGGTCTTGCGCATGACCCGTACGCTTGCGCACCGCGGCCCTGACGACGAAGGTCTCTACCTATCAAGCCGCCAGGCGCCGGGAGCGAGGCTCAAGGTCGGGCTGGGGCACAAGAGATTGAGTATCATCGATCTCGAGAGCGGCCACCAGCCCATGGCCAATGAGGATAAGAGTGTCTGGATAGTCTATAACGGCGAGGTATATAACTTTCCTGAACTGCGGCAAGAGCTCACCGATAAAGGCTACCGATTTACCACAAAGAGCGACACAGAGGTGATCATCCATCTTTATGAAGACCAAGGTGTGGATTGCCTAAAGCGCTTAAGAGGTATGTTCTCTCTATGTATCTGGGACGTTAAGCGCGAGAGGCTCTTTTTGGCCAGGGATAGGGTTGGGCAGAAGCCCTTATTCTATTACCACAAGGACGGGATCTTCGCGTTCGGCTCTGAGATAAAGGCCATATTGGAGTGCGGCTTCGTAAAGCGCGAGACCGACCTGGCCTCGCTCGACGACTATCTTACATACGGTTACGCGCCCTCGCCCGCAACGATGTTTAAGGATATAAGGCAGCTTCCACCGGCTCACTACATGCTCTACGACGCAAAAGGGTTGAAGATAGAGCGGTACTGGCACCTCGATTATACTAACAAGGCGCGCGCCTCTTTCAAAGAATGCGAAGAGAGGCTCTATGATATCCTGGGCGAAGCGACGAAGATCCGTCTTATAAGCGATGTCCCTGTCGGCGCTTTTTTAAGCGGCGGCGTAGACTCGAGCTGCGTGACAGCTCTTATGGCTAAGCTCTCCCCAGCGAAGGTCAAGACCTTTTCTATAGGCTTCGATGAGTCGGATTACGATGAGCTTAGGTACGCGAAGTTTATCTCCGAGAGATTTGGGACATTTCACAGAGAGTTTATAGTGGAGCCGAGGGCAATGGACATATTGCCGAAGCTGGCATGGCACTATGACCAGCCGTTCGGAGATTCTTCAGCCATACCTACATATTATGTCTCTAAGATGACGCGCGAGTTTGTAACCGTCGCCTTAAACGGAGACGGCGGCGATGAGTCATTTGCCGGTTACCAGCGCTATAGAGGCATCAAGCTGGCCCAGCTTTTGGGAGGGGTGCCCGGAGGATTCCTGAAGGCCGGTTATAACTTCGCGGAGTTTGTTAGTAAGAATATACTCTCGGAATCTAAATCTGTCCGCATAAACCATGCCCGGAGATTCTTTGAACCCTTATTGAGGAAGGTCGATCTCGAGGACGCGTATATCACGTGGCTCAACTACTTTACCGATAAGGATAAGTCGGCCCTCCTTTCCGGCGGGGTGACCGAACAGATCAAAAAGAGAAGCTCGAAGGCCTATCTCTATGATATATTCAAAGCCTCCACCGCCAAGAACCTCGTTGAGAAGGTGATGAACGCCGATATGCTCAGCTACCTGCCGGAAGACCTCCTGGTAAAAGTCGACAGGGCGACGATGGCCAACTCCCTAGAAGGGCGGTCACCATTTCTCGATCATAAGGTAATAGAGTTTGCCGCCTCTATACCGGTACGGTATAAACTGAAGGGGCTCGACACGAAATACATATTAAAGAGGGCCTTCAGCAAAGAGATACCCATGTCATTCCTAAACAGGCGAAAGAAGGGTTTTGGCGTTCCTGTGGGGAGGTGGTTCCGCGGCCCGCTTAAAGATTTTGTGCGCGATGCCCTATTGGATCGCAAGTCCCTGGACCGGGGGCTCTTTCGCGAAGACTATATAAAGAGGCTGCTCGATGAGCACCAGAACAACAAGAGAGACCACTCGAACAGGATATGGGCCCTGCTCAGCTTCGAGATGTGGCACAGGATATTTATCGAAGGACGTAGTATCGACTAACCTGCACAAACTCTATCCGATCAACGCTCAGTGAAGCGCTACCGGGTACTTGCCTCCGCTCGCCGCTCGAAAATGAAACGGTCATTTTCCCCTGTAGAAATCCGGAGGATTTCCACAGGACTAGTCCTGCGTAATCTTTCAGATTACGCAGGGTCGCTGTAGCAAAAATCGCTTATTATGCTAAAGAGCATATAATCTAGGAGGCGCGAAAGAAGTATAAGCGATTTTTGATATTCGCTCCGGCAAGCACCCGGTAGCGCTTCACCAACTTCTCGCAACACGCATGAGTGAGCAACGGTACTGTTTGTTGTCCCGAAAGCAAGCGTTCGTGAAGCAGTTTTGGGTGCTTGGTTGGGAACAGGCAGTGGCGCGGGTCCGCTGGAGCGACTGTCTGAAATCGCGCGATACCTCAGGCGCGCCATCTAGATCATGACCTTTTTAGGACAATGCGCGATTTCAGTCACAGCGAGCAAAAGGCCCGCTCCTTTTGCGAGCGACAAGCGGAAGCGGGCTCACGCCGCTGCCGTTACGGGAGGCAAGTACCCAAGACTGCTTTACCTAGAAGGGTGTTGAGGCAGTGGTAAAAAGTGGCGAGGCGAAGGATTGACAAAGCGAATATTTCTGTTATAATTATATCCTTCCTATGGTTACCCAGGTGCTGGCAAAAGTAGGGGCATTATTTCTTATGCTGGTGATCGGAGCGATCGCCAGGCGCAAGAAGATCATAACCACCGAATCTCTCGATTCGCTGTGCAGGATAGTCCTGCACGTAACTCTCCCTTTCCTATTTATATACATACTATCCTCGAGATGCATAGGGGATACTATACTCTCTTTATGGACGGCACCGCTCTTAGCCTTAGCCGTAATAGCTACGGGCTACTGCCTCTCTTTGATAGCGGTGAGGCTCATCAAGGTCCCGGACGCGAGGAGGGGGACGTTTAAGTTCCTTATAAGTTTTCAGAATTCAGGGTTTCTCGCCATACCGATAGCGTACGCCCTTTTCGGAGAGGATGGGGTGCTTTATATAATAATATTCAATATCGGCTTCAATCTCCTGCTCTGGACATTCGGCGTAAAACTGATGAACTCGCCCGGGGCCTCCAAAGGAGCCAAGGTGAGCCTCTTCGGTAATCTCGTGAACACGGGGACCGTGGCGCTCGCGCTCGGCGTGATATTTGGGGTCTTCTGCGTCAAGCTGCCGAAGTTCTTTCTAGACGCGTCCAGGATAGTGGGCGACGCCACTATCCCGCTGGCCATGATAGTCACCGGCGCGATATTGGGGGGCGCTAATATAAAGAGAGGCGTGGATATGAAGCCCATAGCCGCTATAGTACTTTGCAGGCTTATGCTCGTGCCCGTTATCTTCTTGGCGGTCGTTAAATTCCTGCCGAATATATCGGGCCTGATGAGCTCTGTTTTACTGCTCCAGGCGTGTATGCCGTCAGCCGCTTCGAGTCCTCTATTCGCTAAGCGATTCGGAGGCGACTATGACCTGGCGGCGAGCGCTGTATTTTTCACTACGCTTATCAGTATTATTACAATACCGTTTTTTATGAGCCTTATATGAACCAAGCACAGCTTGTCATTCCGTTTTTTTGCGAAGCAAAAATACCGGAATCTAACATCCTGGGATTCCGGCACTCGCCAGTTAAAAAGCGGCGGCTCGGCCGGAATGACAGAAAGGCGACAGAGGCGAAGATATGAAGAGAGAATTTGACTCTGTGGTTATACTCGATTTCGGGTCGCAGTATACCCAGTTGATAGCCAGGCGCGTCAGGGAGCAAGGGGTCTTTAGCGAGATACTCTCTTATGATACGAAGGCCTCCGAGATCCTTATGAGAGCGCCAAAAGGGATCATCCTCTCGGGCGGTCCAGCGAGTGTTAAGACGGAGAAGAGCCCGGTCTGCGATAAGGGGATATTCTATCTCGGCATCCCGGTGCTGGGCATATGTTACGGTATGCAGCTTACGGCAAAGCTTTTGGGAGGAAATGTCCGTAAATCGCACAGGAGGGAATACGGGTTTGCCCAGCTTAAGATGAAAAGAAGATCCCCTCTGCTCGATGGCATAAAGAGCGGCACCCAGGTCTGGATGAGCCACGGTGATGAGGTAAATGCGATGCCTTGGGGCTTCAAGGCGATAGCCTGTACCAAGAACGCGCCGGTCGCTTCTATGGAGAGTTCCGACAGGGGGCTCTACGGTGTACAGTTCCATCCTGAAGTCATACATACCGTGGATGGAAATAGGGTCCTGGCCAACTTTCTCTTCAAGATCTGTGGCGCGAAAGGCGGCTGGTCGATGAAGTCTTTCGTTAGCGATACCGTAAAGAATTTGAGAGGCGAGGTGGGAAGGGACAGGGTGATATTGGGCTTGTCAGGCGGGGTCGATTCATCCGTCGCCGCGGTCCTTCTGCATAAGGCCCTTAAGGACAAGCTGACATGTATATTTGTGAATAACGGCGTTCTCCGGCACGGTGAGGCCGAACGCGTGATCGATACTTTTAGGAAGCACTACCACATCAAATTAAGGTACGTCAACGCAGAAGAGATCTTTCTGAGAAAGCTCAAAGGCGTTACCGATCCTGAGAAGAAGAGAAAGATCATAGGCAAGGAGTTTATACGCGTCTTCGAAAGAGAGGCAAAGAAGCTTGGGAACATAAAGTTCCTCGGGCAGGGGACGCTCTATCCCGATTGGATAGAGAGCCGTTCCTCTTTTGGCGGCCCTTCGGTGACGATAAAGACGCACCATAACGTGGGCGGCCTGCCTGAGAGGATGAAGTTGCGCCTTATAGAGCCGTTCAAGTACCTTTTTAAGGATGAGGTCAGACTCGTTGGAAAAGAGCTGCGGCTTCCCGAAGATATAATCTACAGGCAGCCTTTCCCGGGGCCGGGCCTCGCCGTAAGGGTGATAGGAGCGGTCACAAAAGAGAGGCTCGATATACTGCGTGACGCGGACAGGATAGTGTCCGAGGAGATAAAGGCCGCGGGCCTCTATAGGGATATTTGGCAGAGTTTTGCCGTGCTCCTGCCGATAAAGACCGTAGGCGTTATGGGCGATGAGCGTACTTATGAGAACGTGATCGCTATCCGCGCCGTGAAGAGCTTAGACGGCATGACCGCCGACTGGGTGAGGCTGCCGCAGGAGCTCCTGGGCCTTATGTCTAACAGGATCATAAATGAAGTGCGAGGGGTTAATCGTGTTGTCTATGACATCTCGAGCAAACCCCCTAGTACCATAGAGTGGGAGTAAGCAAGCACTCCGAACGCCAGCGCCGGCAGGGGTCTGCCGGAGCGACTATTTGAAATCGCGCACACTTCTTTCGCGCCATCTAGATCATAAGCTTTTTAGCATAGTGTGCGATTTCAATTACAGCGAGCGAGGGGCGCGTATCCCCGAGCGAGCGACAAGCGGAGGCAGGCCCCTGCCGGCGCTTATAGGATAAGGAGTTTTTGTGAACGATAACGTAAAACACAAATGCGGTGTATTCGGTGTGTACGGCCATAAGGACGCGGCGCGTCTGGCGTATCTTGGCCTAAAGGCGCTCCAGCACAGGGGGCAGGAGAGCGCGGGCATAGCGGTCTCCGACAGAAAAAAAGTAAGCTGCGAAAGAGGTATGGGGCTGGTCTCCGATGTCTTTACAGAGAAGAATATAAGGGCCCTCAAAGGTAATATAGCCATAGGCCATGTCCGCTACTCTACGACAGGTTCTTCGGTGATAGAGAATTCCCAGCCGTTTTTGGTCAAGTATTCACAAGGATTTGTCGCTGTCGCGCACAATGGCAATCTTGTAAATAGCTGCGCCTTAAGAGATGCCCTGGAGAAAGACGGCTCTATATTTCAGTCGAGCATGGACTCCGAGATAATAGTCCACCTGATAGCCAACGAGAAGGGCGCATTTGAAGATCGGTTGATCGCAGCCCTCAAGAAGATAAAAGGCGCCTTCTCTCTTGCGCTGCTGACAGAAGACAAGGTGATAGCAGTCAGAGACCCGCACGGGTTCAGGCCTCTATGTATAGGGAAGTTAGACGGCGCGTATGTGACGGCCTCAGAGACCTGCGCCCTAGACCTTATCGGGGCGAAGTACTTAAGAGATGTTGCCCCGGGAGAGGTAGTTATTATGGATGAGAATGGCCTGAGATCCTTGAAGCCGTTCTCCAATGTCAGGCCTTCTCAGTGTATATTCGAGTTTATATACTTTGCCCGGCCGGACAGCAATATATACGGCGCCAGCGTATACGATACCAGAAAAGAGCTTGGCAGGCAGCTCGCGCGAGAGTTCCCGGTGAATGCCGATGTTATCATTCCTGTGCCCGATTCGGGCACCTGCGCGGCGCTGGGCTACGCTGAAGAGTCGAAGATCCCATTTGAGATGGGCATAATAAGGAATCATTATGTCGGCAGGACCTTTATACAGCCTTCGCAGAAGATAAGGAATCTCGGTGTAAAGGTAAAGCTCAACCCTGTAAAACACGTGATAGATAAAAAGAGGATCGTCCTGATAGAAGATTCTATAGTCAGGGGCACTACGTCTAAGGTCAGGATACGCGCCCTGCGCGAGGCGGGGGCGAAAGAGATCCATATGCGCGTAAGCTGTCCGCCGCTTATAAGCCCATGTTTTTTCGGGATAGATTTTCCCACCTCCAGGGAGCTGATAGCCTCCAGCCGTACTGTGGAAAATATAAGAAAGTTCATCGGGCTCGACAGTCTGGGGTATCTGAGCCTTGACGGCATGCTGGACTCCATGCCCATAAATAAGAGCGCATTCTGCACAGCGTGCTTCACGAAGAACTATCCTGTCCTGGTGGAGAACGGCCAGGGCAAGCTCTGCCTAGAGAGAAAGAAGAGCGCGAAGAGATGATATGGCGCATTGAGATCTGCAATAAACCCGGGATATTCGACGCGGCCGGTGAGGGAATAAAGAGGGATATAGAGGACCTTGGCTATAAGAATGTAAAGAAGATAAAGACCATCCAGGTATATCTGCTGGAAGGGGATATAGACAAGAATTCAGCCGATAGAGTCGCGCGTGAGCTCCTTACGGATAAAGTGACCCAGGACTACAGCATTAACGGCCCCGTATTGGCCAAAGACGAGGAGAAATTTGACGCGGTCGAGGTCACTCACAATCCCGGAGTGATGGACCCCGTGGAGGAGAGTACGATTAAAGGGATAAGAGATCTCGGTATCGACGGTGTAAGCGCGGTAAGTACCGCGGCGAGATTCCTGATCGAGGGAAAGATCGCCAAGAGCGATATAAAGACCATAAGCGAAAAACTCCTATATAATAAGGTGATACAGCATATCGCGAAAGACTCCGATAAGATAAGGGCGAAGAGAGAGGTAGATGAGTATAGGTTCAAGCCTATACAGATAGACGTACTCGGCGCAGACGCAGAAGGCCTGATAGAGATATCGCGGAAGGGGCAGCTCTTCCTCAACCTGGAAGAGATGAAGACGGTGAAGGAGTACTTCTCCCGCAGGGGCCGCAACCCGACAGATTGCGAACTCGAGAGCGTAGCCCAGACGTGGTCCGAACACTGCAAGCACAAGA
>JBDRDE010000040.1:0-2253 GCA_043821065.1 Candidatus Omnitrophota bacterium | reverse complement strand
AACATTTCTTTTGAGATGGAATTTACATAGGATATAAATGACATTGACAAAATAATCCCTTATTCCGGCGGCTATATACGCCCCTCCGTCACCACCGAAGATAAGAGCCTTCACTTTTGACAGAGACAGCTTCTTTTCGGCTATGAGGCTGAGCTTTTCCATGAATATTCTTCCGTTTTCTATGCTTGCGTAGGTGAATTTATCCTTAAGCCGTAAAGACTTACCCCTACCACCCTCATACCGCTTTACTTTATCGGTATAGCCTATGGCTAATTTTACTTCGATGGAGCGCCTCTTCCGAGGCTGGGATCCTTTTTTAACGTTACAGGAGCTTTTGCGCTTATGGTTACTCTGCAGCCTGATAAAGGCCGAATCGGCCTCCACATAGGCTATCTCAGGAGGATCGGACAGGACTTCGTTATCCTCTAACCTTCTAATCTTATCTATAGCGGCATCCTGATGGGCGATGATCCCTTCAGCCTCTTTTATCACAGATTGCCGTATGGATTCATGGCTGCGCCTACACCCGGTCAGGAGCTCGACATCCTTCTCGGTGCCCCTATAAGTGGTGATACTTGCTATGAATATCTCAATCTTGGCTCTTATGAGACTCACCCTTTGATTTTTCCTTAACCCGAGATGCTCCTCCAGGAGATACCGGCTCTTGCCGGTTGCCGCGTCGATATAACGGGTGCGCTTATACCGTATATCACCTAAGCGCGTCATGAAGTATTTTGCCCTCTTGCCCGTATTCATAAGAGTGCCTTTTGGCCGTGTGATTTTCAGGCGTTCATCGACATCTATGAGCGCTTTCTCCAGGACTTTGCGGCCTAAAGCTTGGACTATGTCAAAGACCGATTGCTCAAGAGTACTGAATGTAAGACCTTCTACCGGTAATTTTATCTTGACCTCTGGGAATGCGATTGATATGGTATCCATAGTGTAGAGCTCTGCCTCCTTTGTTGGGCGCAAACCCAACGTTTTTTGACTCAGAGGTAACTCTACACTTTTTTATTTCCATAAACAAGCCTTTTATCCACATACTCACATTATCCACAAAGAAAGAAAAAGAACCAAAAAGAAAGAAACGACTGCTACTATTATTTCTCTCTCCTAAGTACCCCACTAAATCTTACACTAACGCGCATGTAGGCGCTGGCTATACTATTAGACGATAGTCTATAATCGTTAGTCTATAGCCGATGATGCTCGATTTTTTTGTAAAGCCTATCGGCTATCGACCAAACCGGTCTTCCATAACCCTTTCCTGTCTTCCCTCGCCTGTTTCTCGAGTTCCTTAAAGAGGTCCGCATGCTTCACGTTAGGCGGTATGGTCATGATCTGCCCATACCCCTCTTCTATTATCTTCGCGTTCACAAATGTCCCATCCTCCAGATATACATAGGCCAATAATCTGCCATATTTATCGCGCCTTACAACATCGTACTCGAAGCGCACCCTCTTATGGAGACACAGGTCCTTCGTAAATTCATAAGCCCTGGCACCGAGAGCCTGTATAGTCTTAATGTCCTTACCGCTATTCTTTGAATCCCTAATAAGTTTGTTGCTATGGTGCATCTCCGGCGTATCGACCCCTATCAGCCTCACCCTCTCATTATCTGACATCTTTAGCGTATCGCCATCAACCACTCTGCGAACATAATGGAATTCGCCCTTCTCCGGCCCGGGGGAGATCCCTCTGTGGGACGGAAGGTTCTTTACACCCACATATATCAATGCCACCAAGATGATCGCGATAGCCTGGATATATTTAAACTTTTTTGACATTCTCTTCACATATGTCCTTCCAAGAAAATTGCCTTGCAATAACTCTTAGGCGATTTTCAGTGGTTAGGAAAGTATTTTTATACTTTCCTGCACCATGAAAACTGGCCTCCTACAGTCTGACATGCTGCCAGCCGGAATAGGAGGCCATGATTTATAGTTATTGATTACTTTGTATTCTTCTGCACTGTCTTATTAGCAGTTGTAACCACAGGGGCTTTCGTCCGTGACGGACGCTTCTCCTTTGCCACATGATTGACTTTCAGCCACACGCCGGGGTTTGCCACCCAGACATCGCCGGTAAGGCGATCTATCTTGGCTACTATCGGCGAATTAACTACCAGCGCGTAACGGAATCCAAGTGTCAATATGACCAAGCAGCTAAAAAGCCTCGGTCTTAGCTACGATTGGGATCGGGAAGTCACCACCTGCCACGAAGACTATTATAAATGGACCCAATGGCTATTT
>JBDRDE010000039.1:0-3451 GCA_043821065.1 Candidatus Omnitrophota bacterium | reverse complement strand
TCCTGTAATAGATTACCCTGTATATAGTGCGCGCTCGTTAAGCAACAACTCTGTATTGAGTTAGCGCGTACGCGCTAACCTACGCGCTTACCTCCATAGAGAATCGGGCTATAGCGAATGCGGCGTCAGGCTTCTTGGCCGCCTCTATCTTTCTCTTGATATCCGCTATCGACTCCTTGTTGTTGAACAGGTTCTTTACGGTCATGGGTATCTCTCTGACATTATCCCCCTTGAGGGCCACGCCTATCTTAAATAGGATCCTGAAATTCCTCGTCTCCTGTCCCGGGATTGGAGCTATCCCAATTATTGGAAGCCCCTTGGCGAGTGCCTCGGATGACATGAGAGCGCCTGTCTTAGTGATGATTATGTCAGAGGCCCCCATGAGCTCATCCATATTCTCTACAAAACCATACGCAGCTATAGGGACCCCCACCTCGCTCTGCAGGTTTCCCACCGCCATGCATAGGGGCTCATTCTTGCCGCAGACGACGAGGAGCTGGACGGGGATCGAGATCCCCTTGAAGGACTCCACAAGTTCTACGATAGGACCAACGCCGAACCCACCGCTGCCTATAAGTACGGTAAATCGGTCTTTCTCTATGCCAAGATCTGCTCTTATCTTATCCCTATCCTTCACTTTTGAGAAAATAGGGTCTATGGGAATACCGAATATCTTTATCTTCTCTTCCGGTACGCGGTACTTATTTATAAGCTCTCTCTTTGTCAGCTCATGGGCAACTATGTAAAAATCGGTCGCGCGCGCGTACCAGAACGTGTGCATCCTGTAATCGGTCACCACATTGATAAGTCGGGAAGGTATCTTCTTTTTGCCCGCCATAGAGATAACGTCCGTAGGAAGGAAGTGAGTAGAGATGATAACATCGTATCGCCCTTCGCTCATAAATCTCTCCAGCGCGCGGGCGTGGAAGCGATTTGTAAGGTGGCGGATCCAGGATACCAGGCTGTAGAAGAACTTGTTGTCCAGGATGTAATAAGATATCCCCCAGAAGAGCGGGATGCGGCTTACCATGAAAATATAGATCCTCGGGTATGTCCATTTAAAGAAGGCGCTCGTATAGTCGAGGGCGTCTATGATATCTATTTGCGCATCCGGGCGCATCTGCTCGAACGCCTTCATTATTGCGAATGCCGCCTTCTTGTGCCCGGCCCCGGCAGTGCTATAGACTATAAGAACCTTTTTAGCCATCATGCCTCCGCTCTTCCAACAGCCACTCTACCGCGTCCGAGAGGTCCTTCTTTATATAATCCGGCTTATAGCGCCACTTATCCACGTCCTCCTCCTTCGACTTGCCGGAAAGGACCATTATCGTCTTGCAGCCGATCTTATTGCCGGCTTCGATATCCGTAGCGCCGTCGCCTATAAAGAACGTCCTCTTGAAATCTATATCCAGGTCTTTGACGGCCTTCTTAAAGAGGCCCGTATCGGGTTTTCTGCATCCGCACGACTCGTCACTCCTGTGAGGGCAATAGTGGACAGAGTGGACCTTCCCGCCCGCGGACGCGATGCTCTTGAGCATATTATCGTTTATCTTATTAAGCTCTCCGGGGGTGAAGTATCCTTTGTTGACCCCCGCCTGGTTTGATATTATCATTATATCGTAGCCCGCCTGGGTCAGTCTCTTGAGCGCGTTTTTGGAACCGGGCAGAAAATGAAAGTCCTCCCAATTCGTAACATAGCTGTGCTTGGTCCACCCTCCCGGGTCCTTGTTTATCACGCCGTCTCTGTCTATAAAAATGACCTTCATAGCGGCCTCCGCTGATGGCGGGGACACTTTACTTGTATGTCAATAATTGTCATTAAGTAAAATGTCCCCGTATGAGCTATTTCATGATTATCCAGTGGAAGAATCTCTTTGATAAAAATTTAAAATGCCTGAAAGACTTTATGCCGGCTATGTTCTTCCAGAATATCTTCGGCCTGAAATAGAACCTGAAGAAGGCGCTTCTCTGCAGGCCCTTGAGCTCGTCTTTGGTCATCCCTTCAGGCACATAAGAGGCGTTCATAAAGTAGAACTTGTCCCAATCAACGCTTCCCAGCTGGCCTGTCCGGTAGAGCTCTTGGTAACTCTCAGACCCAGGGAACGGTAGATATGTAAAATAGTTGGCCCTCAAAAGATCCAGGTCCAATGAGAGGCGTATAGTTTCTTTTATCTCACGTACAGACTCCCCGGGAAAACCCACTATAAAGAACCCCGCTATATCTATATCTTTCGACCTGATGAGTTCCACGCCCTTCTTTATCTTATCGACACTCGTCTTCTTCTTCATAAGCTTTAAGACCCTATCCGACCCGGACTCGATACCGAGCGATATAAGGTAGAGGCCGCTTGCCTTCATAAGGTCGAGAAGTTCTTCATCTAGCGCGTCAAGCCGCACGCCGTTGGGCGTTGCCCAGCTTATATCTAGCTTTAGGTCGATGAGCCTGCGCAGGAAAGCCTTGGCATACTTTCTGTCGAGGGTAAAGTTGTCGTCAACTACGTGGAACTCCCTTATCCTGTGGACATCATAGAGATACTTTATCTCATTTATCATGAAATCTACGCTATGCTTCCTTATCCTTTTACCGGAAACTATATTGCCCGCGCAGAACGTACATGGGAACGGGCATCCGCGCGTAAACATAAGAGGCGCTATCGGGAACTTCTTGAAGAACGCCCCGTGCTGCGATTCCGGATATGTCTCCGGGCCTATCAGGTCCCACGACGGCATGCCCAGACTGTCCAAGTCCTTAGTGAAGACCTGCTCGTTTACGCGGATCCGGCCTTCGTCTCTCCACGCGAGGCCGCCTATCTCTGAAAATTCAGTTTTGGTCCTGCCGTCCAACCTATCCAACAGCGACTGGAGCCCCTTCTCCGCTTCGCCGACGAAGAGGAAGTCTAGAGAGTCCCCAAAATAGTCGAAGCTTTCCCGCGGCACAGCCGAAGGGTGCGGCCCGCCTATCGCGGTGACGAGGTCCGGGTCCATATCTTTACACCTTCTTAAAATATCCTTTACAAACTTCACGTCGAACGTGTAGCATTGTATGCCGATCATGTCGAGCTCAAGGTCCTCTATCTTCTCGACTAGATAATCTACACGCAGGTTCTCTTTTATGCAATCGAGTATCGCGACCTCATGCCCCCTGTCTCTGCAGGCGGTCGCAAGATACCCCAGTCCCAAGGAAGGCTGGATGTGATCGCTCAAGTTATAGGGTTTAACCAGCAATATTCTCATATATCGTTTTTGCAATACCTTTGGCTACATAGAATAGCGAGCCAGAATACTGTTACAGGGACGAAGTGTATAAAGAGGCGGCTCACCCCGCTGGCTACATACCAGTTTATCGGCCCGTCAACTGGGATCAGCATATATACCGCCCCGTAGAACAAGAGTATAAAGAATATAGATAACGTAAAATACGCCAAGTCTCCGCAGAACGATCTTTTGATAT
>JBDRDE010000038.1:0-4989 GCA_043821065.1 Candidatus Omnitrophota bacterium | reverse complement strand
CATATCAACACTCACGCCAAATCTCTGCTGCATCCTTTTGAGCATCAGGTTTATATGAAACTCGCCCATACCCGAGACTATGAGTTCCTTAGTCTGGGCATCACGCGTGCTCTTGATTGTGGGGTCTTCGGCATTTAGCTTGTGTAAGGCGGTCATGATCTTATCCTCATCAGAGCGCGTCTTAGGATGTATAGAGAAGGATATCGCCGGTTCCGGGAATTTTATATCTGTCAATCTAACTGGGTGCTTCTCATCACCCAGGGTGTCGTTTGTACTAGTGTCCTTAAGCTTAACTACACCTATTATATCGCCCGCGTGCGCCACGTCTTGAGGGGTATGTTCTTTGCCCTGCATGGCAAAGAGTGGGCTCAGCTTCTCTTTAGCGCCTTTTGAGATATTATATACACTGCTATTACCTGTAAATTTGCCACTGAATACCTTAAGAACATTGACCTGTCCTACATAAGGATCAGAGATGGTCTTAAATACCTGAGCGACTAGCGGCCCATCAGGCTTGATCTCCAGCTTTACAGGCTCGTTGTCAGAAGGATTGACCGCATCGATAGGCTTGGCTTCTGCCGGGCACGGCATATACTTTACGATACCTTCGATAAGCTCTTTAACGCCTATGTCTTTGTTTGCCGAACCAGCAAAGACGGAGATGATCTTGCCTGAGGCCACACCCTTTTCGAAGGCTTCCGTCGTCTCGTCAGCTGAGAGCTCGCCCGCCTCCAGATACTTCTCCAAAAGGGCGTCGTCAGATTCTGCGACCGCATCTGTAAGCGAGCTTGCCATCGACTCGGCCTTTGCCTTATCTTCATCGGAGAGCTTATCCATGCCCTCTTTTGTAATGAGATTGGCAACACCGCTCATAGCGGCTCCCTTACCAATAGGATACGTAACTACTGCCACACCCCTCTTAAGCTTGGCCTTTAAAGATTCGACTACTTTGTTGAAATCGGCACTATCTTTATCCATCTTATTGATAAATACCGAGCAGGGGATGTTCTCTTTGTTTATTATCTTTATCATCGCCTCCGTGCCCACTTCGATACCGGCTGACGCTCTTATAACAAGTATAGCCGACTCCACAGCCCGCAGGCCTCCACGCACCTCACCCTGAAAATCTGAAAAACCGGGCGTATCTATAACATTGATCTTTACGTTATTATGCACAAAATGCATAATAGAAGAGTTGATGCTCGCCTGCCTCTCCTTTTCATCATCGTTATAATCTGATACGGTAGTCTTTTTCTGTATGGTGCCGGGCTCTGAGATCGCCTGGCCGTTAAAGAGCATATACTCCGCGAGCATAGTCTTGCCGCAGTGCGCGTGCCCCAATAGGATTACATTTCTGATATTCTGCGTAGTGAATTCAGCCAATGTTACACCCCCCATATTTTATGTGTTAATAATGATAGAAATGTAGAACTAATATATAATAAAATAACATTTTTGTCAACTACGAAGGGCGGGTTTCCGCGCCTAGAATGACCGAAGATCGATCTAAGCAAGAGGACTTATACCGACTGCTTCTCCATCTCTTCCTTTATCATCTGGTCGATATACTTATCGGCTTCGGGCATATCGTTGAATATATCGAACATAGGGAGTATCTTCATGACATCGAAGACCTTCTTGATCTGCGGCTGGAGATTTACCATGGTAAAAGACGCGCCTATTGCTGTGAGCGCCTTCTTTGTCGACATGATGACCCTTATGCCAATGCTGCTTATGTAGCTGACATCGCTCATATCTAGAATGGCCGCTTTCGCCTTAGAGTCTATGATCTCCTTGAGCTCTCCTTCGAGTTCCTCGTAAGTAGCTCCATCGATCGAACCCTTGAGAGACACCGCATAGACATAATCCCTCTTTTTAGTGACAATTATATCAAGATTCACTTAACCCTCCTTTTATATTGCCGCCCGCGCATACGCACCCTTTACAAAATTGCAAGGCAAGTCCTCCTATAGGAGTTATATTATACTCCCTGTCGGTCCTACATGTCAAAAAAAATCTAACCGGGTCAGAAGCACCCTTTTTCCGGGTCCAACCGGGTTAGATCTTTTAAAAGTATCTCTTTTGTTACGCCCGCTATATTTTCTTGCGCGCGCGGGCTCTGACAATGGCGACCAGGCCGCTGCCGAAGAGTATTAATGTCGACGGTTCCGGTATGGGGCAGGTGCCGTTGATCGTTCCATTCAATACGACCCAGTCTTTCAGACATGTCACGCGAGACATATAAAGCTTAACAGGATCGCCGCAGTCGAAGTCCCCGAACAGGCTGGCGTCTATCCTACCTTCGATAACCCAGGTCCGGTTCAAAAAATTCCCGTTTGCGGGGTCCAACTCCCCGCCCGGCTCGATATCGTCATAGTACTTCTTGTAGAGCTCGTACTGGCCTATGGTGGTGCCTGAAAAGACGTTGAACGGGAAGTACCTGTCCGGTAAGCCGTCCTGAGACCTAAGGAGATAGTCCCACCCACGATAGTTGTAGTGGTTAATTGGTACAGGGCCGTTTACGGTGTCGACATAGAGAACGTCGGGAGTATAGGTGGCCGGGGTATTATTTACGGAATAGACCGGTGATTGCACTAACGTGTTAACTGCGCTAGACTGCACATCCAACGCGTATTCATAGTGCGCGTTCCCGTCAAGACTGATGCCCATGTCCTCTGACGCCCAGGTGTTTGCATACCGGTTTGACGTGACGAGAGCGAATGACAGGTAATGCGTGCCGTCAAGCGGGCAGTAGAAATCGTCGAAATATAACGCCTCGATGTCATGCGCCTCTTTCCACCAAGACGCGCCTTTTATGGCGGCATCGGTGTAGTTTCTCCAGGTATCGTCTCCCAATTTATAGTCGGCGGTCACGCTGTCGGGCACCCAGTCCACGAAAGGCGTCACCCCCCAGTCGCTCAAGTCCCCGTCTGGTATATACGCGTGCGCCGCGGAGGCCGCTATCATCAGAAGCGCTGCGGCGATAAAAAAGCTATACAATCTCTTTAGCAGGTTAGAATATCGCATAAATCCTCCTTTTGATAAAACCCTTTATATAATACATATGGTGTGTCCACTAATATGATAAGCAAAAAGCATGCCAGAAAAACGGGCCAAAAACCTCGAAAAGACAAGCACGTGAGACCTGTCTATGTACGACAGTATTTGACAGGACGAGCATCAATATTATCGTTTTTTAAACACAGAAATGGGGACGTCTCCCAACATCATTATTCCTTTATTCATAAATATTTACAGAAACACATCGTGCACTTTTGGTCACAAAAAAATAGGCCAGGTTAAAACCTGGCCTACTATCTGGTGTTGAAATATGCACGGTAAGTTATCATAACTCAACAGGAACAAATGAGTAACAATTGTGGGAGACGTCCCCAAAAAAAGAGGGCCCCGACTTGTGATCGGGGCCCTGAATAGACCGAGCAACTACCTACTCTCCCACGCAGTTGCCCGCGTAGTACCATCGGCCTTGAGGGGCTTAACTACCGTATTCGGAATGGGAACGGGTGTGACCCCCTCAGCATGGTCACTCGGATAAATGAGCACTGAACTTACAAAAATATTCCATTTTTTGTAAGTTCATCTTCTATGAATCTCTTCTTAGAAGGTGCGAATTTACTTCGACGAGCAGAGCAAAATTTTCGGAGAAAATTTTGCGGTGCTTCAAGTGTGCGAGTCGAAGCTCAAATTAGTGATCCTCCTTCGCCCATAATAGAACTTCGTAGATGTTTTGGGCTACGGAGGATTTAATTCGGTCGTATGAGTTACGCTTCCTTGCGGTCGCGTAACTCATGACCTCATTAAACAATCCATGTAACAAAGGCTCTTTCGAGCTGTATAAAAATAATAGCAAATGGTCAAGCCGCTACGACAGATTAGTATTCCTCAGCTAAAACCATTACTGGCCTTGCACTTGGAACCTATCAACCTTGTAGTCTTCAAGGTGTCTTCGGTCATCTTGCGATGACGGGATATCTATTCTTGAGGGGGGCTTGGCGCTTAGATGCTTTCAGCGCTTATCCTTTCCGGTCATAGCTACTCAGCAACTGCCACTGGCGTGACAACTGAAACACCATAGGCCCGTATGTCCCGGTCCTCTCGTACTAGGGACATGTCCTCGTCAAATATCCTGCGCCCACAACAGATAGGGACCGAACTGTCTTACGCATGTTATTCCGTTATTACTAACGGCATGGACTATATCTTCACCCTCTTGCTAGCTGCAAGGAGGGGCTGACGTATTATAGCATATGTTAACGCTATCTCGGCCTAAGCCTCAGTCTCTACAGGGAAAAGATTGGTCTTTTCTAAAAATAGTCGAACAGTCTCGCTTGTGTTGGTTCGTTTACGCGAGTAATTAAATTTGGCTGTGTTATCAACCAATTTACTCAAACGCACCAACTTCTTGGGCGTCATCCTATCTGGATGCGCGTCAATAAGCTTAATGACTTGCCCGGCTAGTTTTTTCTTCAAACGAAGAAATGGCAGGATAGTAATTAAAATATCTCTTACTTCCTTTAAGCCAACGATCGTATATTCAGCCATTCCGTCATTTCGGAAGCGAATATAACCGATCTTTAATTGGCTCTTTAGCCAATACAGAATACCTTGATTCTTTGATTTTTGATAAAAAACGATACTCGTCCTGATCTGGTAGCCGTAAATATAATCTTTACGGCGGACAAGCTGCGCCATCACACAGCCATCTCCGTCTAGAAATCCCGCTATATACGCTAGCTCTTCGCTTGACACCAACCTGATCTTCCCTCGGTATTGCCCTCTACAGGTTCGATTTCTGCAGTAGGGTCTCACCGATATAAGTCAGATTTATTATACCGCATTTCTGCGGTAGAACGCAATGTAATTTACGTTCTGAACCCAGCTCACGTACCACTTTAACCGGCGAACAGCCGGACCCTTGGGACCTTCTTCAGCCCCAGGATGTGATGAGCCGACATCGAGGTGCCAAAC
>JBDRDE010000037.1:0-5376 GCA_043821065.1 Candidatus Omnitrophota bacterium | reverse complement strand
GATATTGCGCGACCTTCGCCTGAACAAGTTTGACTGTCTCGTAGGGATAAACCTGCTTAGAGAGGGGCTTGATCTTCCCGAGGTCTCACTGGTGGCGGTATTGGACGCGGACAAAGAGGGCTTCTTGAGGAGTCAGACCGCTCTCATACAGGTAGCAGGGAGGGCCGCGCGCAATATCAACGGCACCGTCATAATGTACGCCGACGCCATAACCAACTCTATGGAGATGGCGATAAGCGAGAGTGACCGGCGCAGAAAGATCCAGCTGGAGTACAACGCGAAGAACGCAATAACGCCCCGCTCTGTGGAAAAGGCAGTTAAAGAAGGCGTGGAATCCTACCGGAAGGCCAAAGAGTTCATAGCCGAGATAGCGGCCGAATCAGAACAAGAGCATGATATACACGACCTCGTATCGCAACTCCAGCACGATATGGAGGTGGCTGCGAGGAATCTCCAGTTCGAGAAGGCTATAGTGCTGCGCGACCAGATAACGAAGGTCAAGAAGGCGTACAATATTGATTAGGTGAGATCGGTTTGCGGTGCGCGGTTAGCGGTTTGCGTCAAGTCCCAGCGCTAACCGAAAACCGCTAACCGATAACCGAAGAACGGGTTTACGGGAGCAATGGAAGAAGAGATACTAAGCATGCTAAAGGTCTCCGGGATCGGATATGTCTCCGGAGAGGATTTCTCAAAGAAGCTCGGCGTTACGCGCGCGAGCATCTGGAAACATATGGAGAGCCTGAGGAAGATAGGCTACGACATAGAGGCCCAGCCGCACCTGGGCTACAGGCTTGTCGATATACCGGATAAGCTTTTGTCTCATGAGGTCACGTGGAACCTTAAGACGCGATTTGTAGGAAAGAGAGTATATTCTTATGAGCGGATAGATTCCACAAACGACAGGGCCTATCAGCTGGCGGAAGAAGGCGCCCAGGAAGGCGTCGTCATTATAGGAGAGCAGCAGCTGAAAGGGAAAGGGCGTATGGGGCGCCGGTGGGTGTCTCCGAAGGGCGGGATATACTTTTCGCTTATATTGAGGCCGAAGATGATGCCGACAGAAGTCTCTAAGCTTACGCTCATAGCCGCCGTCAGCGTCGCCGAGACCCTGAGGGAAACGACCGGATTAAACTGCCAAATAAAATGGCCCAACGATATCTTAATAGGCGCGAGCAAGATCTGCGGCATACTGACCGAGCTCAAAGCGGAACAGGACGCCACAAGCTTTGTGATCCTTGGCATAGGCATAAATGTCAATACCAAGCCCTCAGACCTGCCTAAACACGCCACGAGCGTTTTTAAAGAGACTGAGAAGAAGATCTCGCGTATAGATCTTTTGAAGATGCTATTGAAGAATATAGAGAACCATTACAATCTCTTTAAAAGCAACAAGTTTAATGCTATAATCGAAGAGTGGAAGAACCTCTCGGCCGTTCTAGGTAAGCGTGTCAGGATCACCGAAAAGTCAAAGACCCTGGAGGGCCAGGCGATCGACATAGATGAGGGCGGCGCTCTTGTGATCAGGCTCGACAGCGGCCTTCGGGAAAGGGTACTGGCCGGAGACGTCATATTAGTTAGGTAAACACCATGGAATATTGGGGAATATTGGGAATATTGGGGACGTTTCCCAATAATGTAACATAATGAGTAATAACATGTTACGAATAGTTACTGTGCACTTTTTAGATTTCACTATTTGAATTTTGGAATATGATTGAGCGTTGATTTTTACAAATGCACGATATGTTTTTGGAACTCATTGTGTTGTAAGCAGTTATACGAGTGGGAAACGTCCCCATATAAAACATATAAAAAAGAGGGTGAAATGTTATTAGCGATAGATATAGGAAATAGCAATATATTATTTGGCATATTCGAGAAAGATAAACTTCTCCATGAATACAAGGTACCCACGGATATAGTCAATTCCTACGCCAAGTGCAACTCCGTCATGTATGATCTTTCGCACAGGCAGAAGGTCGACAAGATCATCATATCGAGCGTCGTCCCGGACGCCCTTACCAAGCTCAATAGGATCCTGCGCAGGATATTCAAATGCGGGACTTATGTACTTGGCCACGACATAAAAGCCCCCATAAAGAACCTTTATCATAAGCCGAAGCAAGTCGGCCAGGACAGGCTTGTTAACGGAGTGGCCGTGGCGGCGCTGTACAATAAGTCAAAGAAGACCCCAGTAGTAGTCATAGATTTCGGTACGGCCGTTACCTTCGACCTCATATCAAAGGAGAACGAATACATGGGAGGCCTTATATTCCCAGGGATCAAGCTATCGCTGGAAAGCCTGACGCGCAGGGCGGCGCTACTGCCGAAAGTTACTCTCAAGGAGCCTTCCTGTATAATAGGTAGAGATACCAAAGACAGTATGAGGAGCGGCATACTCCATGGCTATGCGTCTCTCTGCGATGGAGTGGTCGGGAGGATCGGCGCCAAGTATGGTAAGAGGCTCAAAGTGGTCGCCACCGGAGGCGACGCCCCCCTTATAGCCAGATACGCCTCTTCGATAGATGAAGTCGACCTGGACCTTACGTTAAAAGGCTTGAAAATAATAGCGGAGAGTATATGAAGAATGATATCCTCATAGTAGCCGGCAAAGATTTTATAGAGAATATAAGCGAATTCCTTTTTCAGCAGAACTACGGGATCAATATCGCCGACAGCGAAGCGGAGATACTGAGAAAGTCCCAGCAGGAATCGGTAAAGGCCATAGTTTTCGATGGCGATATTTGCCGTGGCAGGGCGTGCAAGGCGCTCACGAAAGCCATAAAGAAGACAGGTAAGAAATTTATCACGGTATCGTCTAAACGGACATTCAAAGCGATAATAGAGGCGAGAGACTCCGGCTCGGCCGATTACATAATCAAGCCTTACAACTACCGCGAGTTCCTGCTGCGCCTGAACGCTTTGGTGTATAATAAAAGGAAGGTATCCTGCATTGGCGGGGGGACAGGGCTCTTCAACATTTTGATGAGCATTAAGACACTGCCGGATGTTCTTTTGACTTCTATTGTGAGCACCAGCGACGATGGTGGTTCGTCAGGAAGGCTGCGTCTCGATTTCGATATCCTGCCGCCCGGGGATATAAGGAGAAGCCTGGTCGCCCTATCGAACGCCCCTGAAATAATGAACAATATAATGCAGTACAGGTTCCACAAGGGCAGGGACCTTGCGGGCCATAGCTTCGGCAATCTTTTTCTGACCGCATTATCCGATATAAAAGGCTCGATGTCAGAGGCCATAGTGGGCTTGAGTGATATACTGAATATCCAGGGCATAGTATTGCCTGTGACCACCGATAAGACGACTCTATGCGCTGAGTTTGAAGAGGGCACAGTGATAAAAGGCGAGAGCAAGATAGACCAGGCGGAGGGGAGAAGCCCCGGCCTTCACATAAAGAAGCTATGGCATGAACCGACGCCTAAATGCCATATAAACGCCTTTTCCTCTATAGCATATGCAGATACGATCATAATAGGCCCCGGTGACCTATTTACCAGTATAGTGACAAACCTGGCTATAGCCGATCTTCAAAAGGCGATAGTCTCCTCCAAGGCGCAGAAGATATATATCTGTAATCTCATGTCAAAACCGGGCGAGACCACCGGATATACTGCCAAGGACCATATAGCGGAGGTTGTAAAGTATATGAAAGGCGACTATCTCGATACAATAGTTGTATCGAACACCCCATTGTCACAAAGGACGCTGGATATATACAAGAAGAAGTCCCAATACCCGGTCAAGACAGGGGATATGGAGAAGATCAAGAGCCTGACAAAGGCAGAGATGATCATAGCCGATGTTGGCCACCAAGAAGAACTCGTCCGGCACGACAGCCAAAAGATAAGAAAGGTGCTCAGCAGTATGATCAAAAATATTTAACCCTCCTACGCCGAGCTTATTGAAAGATGAAAGTTAGGCTACGTAGGGTTTCGCCGATGTTTATAAAAAAGCTCAAAAAACACTTGACAAGACGGATGGATTTCTATATAATTAGCACTCGGGAGCATTGAGTGCTAATTCTACTTCGCCCATAAAAGAATTTCATAATAGATGTTTTGGGCTTCGTAGGAATCGGTAGAAACCAAAAAAAGAGAGACGGAGGTAAGGAGTATGACGACAAGTGTTGCGACAAAGATCCAACCGTTAGGTGACAGGGTGTTAGTGAAGGTATTAGATGCCGAAGAGAAGACAAAGGGCGGCATAGTTCTTCCTGATACTGCGAAAGAGAAGCCCCAGCAGGCCGAAGTGGTAGCGGTGGGCAAAGGCAAGGTTCAGGATGGTAAGACGATAGCGCCTGAAGTAAAAGTGGGCGATAAGATCCTCTTCGGCAGATATTCCGGCACGGAGATCGCGCTTGACGGAGAAGAGTATCTGATGCTCAAAGAGGAAGATATAGTAGCCGTAGTAAAATAACCATTGATGCAGTTAGCGGTTTTCGGTTAGCGGTCAGCGTGCTACGCAAACCTAACACCGCAAACCGCGAACCAAAACAATTTTACAGGAGGTAAAACAGTGGCTAAACAATTGAAATTTAACGATGAGGCAAGGCGCGCTATGCAGCGGGGCGTGGAGCAGCTTGCCAGGGTGGTTAAGATAACGCTTGGCCCGAAAGGCAGAAATGTCGTTCTGGACAAGAAGTTCGGCTCACCCACGATAACCAAAGATGGCGTGACGGTGGCAAAAGAGATAGAGCTCAAAGAACCTTATGAGAATATGGGCGCGGAGATGGTAAAGGAAGTTGCGTCCAAGACCTCTGATATAGCCGGCGATGGCACGACAACGGCGACTGTACTTGCGGAGGGCATATTTAAGGAAGGCCTCAAGAACGTGACAGCGGGGGCGAACCCGATGGCACTTAAGAGAGGGATAGACAAGGCGGTCGAAAAGGTAGTAGAGGAGTTAAAGAGGCTCTCGAAAGAGACAAAAGATAAGAAAGAGATAGCGCAAGTGGCCTCGATCGCCGCTAACAACGACCATGAGATCGGCGATCTCATAGCCGACGCCATGGAGAAGGTAGGAAAAGACGGAGTAATAACCGTCGAAGAGGCCAAGTCGATGAAGACGAGCCTCGATGTTGTAGAGGGCATGCAGTTTGACCAGGGCTACCTCTCGCCGTACTTTGTGTCAGATGCCGAGAGGATGGAGTGTGTCTTGGAGAATCCCTATATATTGATCCACGAAAAGAAGCTCTCCAACCTCAAGGATATGCTGCCCCTATTAGAGAAGATAGCTAAGACGGGTAAACCCCTGCTCATAATATCTGAGGATACAGAGGGAGAGGCTCTCGCTACTCTGGTAGTGAACAAGCTGCGTGGGACATTCTCTTGCTGCGCGGTAAAGGCTCCCGGATATGGCGAC
>JBDRDE010000036.1:0-4792 GCA_043821065.1 Candidatus Omnitrophota bacterium | reverse complement strand
TTTATCGAGGAGCTTCCTGAGTTTATAACGAGCATCATCTTGGCTTTACCAACCTGTCTGTCGCAAACCTGTTCATTATTCTATACGTCAGGAAATACCCCCATCCGCGCATCTTGCCGACAAAGAGATTTCTCAAATGGTCGAGCAGCAGGTGTTGTGTAAACCCTATCGCCACGGCCTTCCATATGTCAGAGAGCGAGAATATCCAGATAGCGAGCCAAAAGAGTATTATGAGCTCATATGAGTGAAAGATCAGAGTAAGCCTTTCATATCTCACGCGGTAAGAGCATGTATAGAACCTCTTTAAAGAGAATCTCCTAAGGCCGTAAGACATCCAGTAATCGAATATATGGTCTGTATCTATCGCGATACCAGCCAAAAAGGAGGCCGCGCCGCAGACGATCGACTTAAAGTACAGTGCTACCGCCGAACCGATGATAACGGAGGCGATTACGTGATGATATGGTTTAATCTTCTCTCTCCGATACTCTTGCCAAAAGTTTATCTATATTCTCCACAAAAGGCCTTAATTCGTCCTCTTTGCGCACCTTGATGCGCCTCTTGAAGTCGCCGGTCTTGACTATATCATCCAGCTCATTTGTGAGCCTGTCTATGGAACCCGCCATCCTGTGCGACATGAGTATGCCCAGGCCCCAGAGAAAGACGATGAGTAGAGGCAGGGATATTACAAGCACCATATTGATCCTCTCAAGGGCCGGGTAGAGCGTCACCGCGATAAATTCGGGTATGGCCATCTCGTCCGCTATAAGAAAGAATACGAGATAATAAAGGCAGCCTGCCACGATAATGGTGGGCAATAAAAGCGACGCTTCTATGAGCCTCAGGTATCTGTGCTGTAGCTTGCTCTCCACTCGGAATATGTTTCTCATCTTCATTGTTCATCCCCCGTTTTATGCGGAACCTCTTCGGTCTTATATCCTATCTTTATCTCGTCATACAAGGCTTCGGCCGAGCTCTTGGTGGAGTCGGCATCCGTCATAAAGGCTATCGCCCCTATATCGCTCTTGGGCGGCTCACCAAAGGCCTCTATATAGTCCTCGTAGATATCCCTCTCTTCGCTTACCCACCCGGCGCCCTCTCTCTTCCCGCTCTCTACCACGACCAGCTGCAGGTTCTTCGAATACGGGCTCGGGGAGATCGTCCCCTCTTTGACGCTCTCGGTCCATATGTACTCCAGGGCCTTTGTCTTAGTAAAGAAGAATGAGGGAAAGATCACGTAGACCCTCGCGCCGAAATCATCCTGCTTAGGGTCTTTGAGGCTCTCTCCTCCGCGCTTGCTCGGGAACTTCTCCACCTTCCACTTCCAGCTCAAGAGGGGCCTCTTCTCCGTCTTAAGCTTTACCTTGTAGTATAGCGCCGAGGCGGTATTATCGCTGGCCGCCCTGACAAAACCCTTCCCATCAGCCTTGCCTATGCTGTAGGCGACTCTGCCTTTAAAGGCTTTTACCTGCCACTCTTTAAGGGAATCGTCCCTGGAAAAGGTGAAGTGCTTGACTATATCCATCTTAAACGGGCGCAGGAATATAAACTTTATTACAAGCACAACCGATACCACCAAGACCGTCAGAAGCACGGCTGTGATTATATTTTTTAGTCTCGAGTTTCTCATATTGCTTAGGGTAATATTATAATATCTTTATACTAATATTACAATATATAAATGTTGTGCATGCTGTCAAGAACTATGCTGACTTTCACGGATCCGTCATCCTGAGGAGCTTCGGAATGTATGTCGGCGACGAAGGATCTAGGTTGCCTCCTAGATTCTTCACTCGCCAGATGAAAACTACGGCTCGCTCAGAATGACGAAAGTCAGCAGACTATTTTACAGTATCGAGAGGCAAAACTATGAAAACGAGGAAACGCAGGATACCGGGTTTTCTATGTGTCGAGGCGATCGGTGATATGGAGGCTTATGACGCCGAGAGCTTCGAAAACGATATATTTGATCTGGTAGACAAGGGAGAGAAGAATATAGTAACGGACCTAGGAGGGCTGGTGTACATATGTTCAAGCGGCCTGCGTGCCTTCTTAAATATAAGGGCCAAGCTCCAAAAAGAGGGAGGAAGGCTTGTCCTCTCTTCTTTGAGGGATAATGTATTGGAAGTCTTTAGAGTGTCTAAACTTCTGAGCATATTTGAGATAGTAAGCAGCCCGAAAGATATAAAAGAGGGGTCATGAAAGCCGTATCACAAAAGAAGGTCTTAAAGTCATTATTGGACATAAGCGGTTTTACGAATTATGTAGATAATCCCGAGTTGATACTGAGCCTGATAGTAGAAGAATGCATGCTACTCACGCAGGCCGAATGGGGCGCCATATTGACCTACGATAGCAGCTATAATCCCGACTCATTCAAGGTTACAAAGAACCTGGGCAACTCAGCTGAGGCCGGGCTGCGCGCCGGCATCGACACCTCTGTAAAGACCGCCTTAAACGCTAAAGGCAAGGGGTCTGTCCTGGATGAATCTTTTTGGGGTGGAAAAGATATGACGATCGCCATTCTTTCAGCCCTTGGAGATGATGCTCACTCCATCGCGGCATGCCCGATAAGAAAGAGAGACGACCTTATGGGCCTTGTTTTGGTGATCAATAAAAAGGGTAAGGTTTCTTTTTCAAAAGTTGACAGGGAGAACCTTAGTATAGTCTGTCAGGAGGCGGCTATAGTTTTAGAGAATATAAGCCTCTTTAAGTCCAAGCTTCAGAACGAGAAGATGGCGGCCGTCGGGCAAACCATGACAGGAATAGCGCATTATATAAAGAATGTCCTGCAGGGTGTGACATCCGGATCTTATGTTTTAGATACAGGCTTAAACGAAGGCAACATGGATGTGGCTCGTAAGGCCTGGGCTGTGGTAGACAGAAACACAAAGAGGATCTCTGAGCTGATAATGGATATGCTCTATTATGCAAAAGACCGTAAGCCCGAAATGAGACCTCTGGAGACACAGGCGTTCCTTAACGACATATTTGCATTAGTCAAACCCGCCTTGGAGGAGAAGGGTGTCGAGTTCAAGACATGCGTAAAAGACCTCCCTTCAACGGTCACTATAAATGAACAGGGAATACATAGATCGATACTGAATATTATATTCAACGCGGCTGATGCTTGTATGGCACGCGCGAATGGAAGCGACAGGCATATAAGGTTTGAAGCCTTTGGAGATCGCCTAAGCGGGACCCTAAGGATCGCGGTCACCGATAACGGCATTGGCATGGAAGAAGATGTCTGCGAAAAGATCTTCCAGCCGTTCTATTCGAAGAGCAAGAAAGGCACCGGGCTGGGGCTGGCTATCACCCAGAAGGTTATGACTGAACACGGCGGATCTATAAAAGTCGTATCTGAGAAAGGAAAGGGCAGTACCTTTGAGCTCTCTATCCCTTTGAGTCCGGCTTGCTCATAATTTTATTTAAACTGTGCATTAACTTGTGTTATAATCACATTAAATATAAGAGGCTGTATGGCGCGTAATGATAGAGACACATGGGCTTCGCGGTTCGGCGTAATTATGGCCGTCGCTGGAAGCGCTATAGGCCTGGGGAATTTTCTAAGATTCCCGGGACAGGCGGCCTCGAACGGGGGCGGCGCGTTCATGATACCTTATTTCGTATCGCTTCTTTTGCTCGGCATACCCCTTATGTGGATCGAATGGACAATAGGCAGATACGGTGGTGGATTCGGCCACAGCACAGCGCCAGGGATATTCCATACGCTTTGGGAAAAGAACAGGTTCATTAAATATTTCGGCCTTATAGGGATATTTGGCCCACTAGTAATCTTTATTTATTATATATACATAGAATCCTGGACTTTGGCCTATAGTTTCTTTTCTGTAACAGGACGATTATCCAGCCTTTCAGGACAGAGTGAGATGACGGCGTTTTTGAGCGCTTTTCAGGGGCTCACAACAAATAAGCATTTCGGGTCTATTGGCATTGCCTACACCTTCTTTATAATAACATTCGCTGCAAATCTCTTCGTGCTGTATCGCGGCATAAAGAAGGGGATAGAGAGGTTCTGCAGAGTGGCGATGCCTTTACTGTTGGTCTTTGCGCTGATAATGCTCGGCAGGGTCTTAACGCTAGGCGCTCCGGACCCATCCAGGCCTGAGTGGAACGTAGTAAATGGACTCGGCTTCTTATGGAACCCGGACTTTTCCGCGCTTAAAGACGCTAAGGTCTGGCTTGCCGCCGCTGGACAGATATTCTTTACTCTTTCGGTCGGAATAGGCGTTATACTTACATACGCGAGCTACCTGAAAAAAGGCGACGACGTGGCGCTTTCCGGACTCTCAGCGGTCTTTACAAATGAATTCGCCGAAGTGATACTAGGAGCGAGCATAATAATACCCGCGGCACTTATGTTTTTCGGGCCTATTGGGACGCGCGGGATAGCCGAAGGCGGCATATTCAACCTTGGCTTCGTCACGATGCCCCTAATACTGAACAAGCTGAGCTATGGCTTCTTATTTGGATTTATCTGGTTCTTTTTCCTGTTCCTGGCCGGCATAACTTCATCGATCTCTCTTGCTCAGCCTGCGATCGCCTTTATGGAGGACGAATTCAACCTGAGCAGGAAGAAGGCCCTGGGCATCTTTATGATAATCAGCTTCGCGCTGTGCCACCTGCCGATCCTCTTCATGAAACACGGGGTGGTGGATGAACTCGATTTCTGGGGCGGGACATTCTGTCTCGTACTCTTCGCCACGGTAGAGACGATACTTTTCGGGTGGGTCTTCGGCATGGAGAGGGCCTGGGAGGAGATACACCA
>JBDRDE010000035.1:0-9267 GCA_043821065.1 Candidatus Omnitrophota bacterium | reverse complement strand
GCGGCAAGTCCACGACCCTTAGAGTGATAGCGGGACTGGAGAACGCGACCGATGGCGAGGTCTATATAGGGGACAGGCTTGTAAACGACGTCCCTCCCAAAGATAGAAATATCGCCATGGTATTCCAGAACTACGCGTTATATCCGCATATGGATGTATTCAATAATATGGCTTTTGCCTTAAAGTTGAGAAAATATCCGAAGCAGGAGATAAAAGAGAGGGTCCTTGAAGCGGCCAGCATGCTGGGAATAGAAGAACTTCTCCAGCGCAAACCGAAAGAGCTCTCAGGAGGGCAGAGGCAGCGCGTAGCGGTGGGGAGGGCCATAGTGAGAAAACCCCATGTCTTCCTCTTTGACGAGCCGCTCAGCAACCTCGACGCCAAGCTGAGGATACAGATGAGGACCGAGCTAAATAAGCTCCATATAAGGCTGCAGACCACGATGATCTATGTCACCCACGACCAGACAGAAGCCATGACTCTTGGAAACCGCATAGCCGTTATGAAAGACGGCTGCGTCCAGCAGCTGGCAGACCCGCTGACCGTCTATGACAAACCCGTCAACAAGTTCGTGGCAGGTTTTATAGGAACGCCCCCGATGAACTTTATCAATGGCAGGATAATAAAGAAGGGTGAGAAGCTGTGGTTCGATGAGGGCAAGTTCCAGGTGAAGGTCGCTGATGAGATGGTGGCGGCCCTCGAGGGCTATCTCGGAAAACAGGTTGCATTCGGCATAAGGTCGGAAGATATATACGACAAGCTATTTGTTACAGAAGCGCCTCCCGAGAATACGATCACAGCGTCTGTTGAAGTGATAGAACCAATGGGCTCAGAGGTCTATCTCTATATGACCACAGGTCTCCACTCTTTTATTGCCAAGGTGGGCGGTCACGCAAAACCTATTATAAACCAGGATATGGATCTTGTCTTCGATATGTCAAAGGTCCATTTCTTCGACAAAGAGACTGAAAAGACGATAATATAATTTCGGAAAATGGCTTTCTGCCATGGATCTTATCAGAGATAAGATATTTCTGGGTTTCGTGTCTTGCATCCTCTTTATATTTCTCGCTTTTTTTATATTCCAGATAGATCCAAGGTACGAGCCTTCCAGGTATCTCCAGTTAACCAGCGCCTACCTCGTCACGTTCAATGTCGTAATAATATCAGGCTGGCTCTCCTTCGGGTGGGCCGGAGGGGCCGTCATCCTGGCCCTATCCGTTATAATAGCCTCCCTCTTTTCTGTGCAGACAGGGTCTTTTATATATCACGCGCACACAGTTGTATTCCTATTTACCTCCGCCGTTTGCAATAGATACATCAAAGAGTTTGTCATATTCAAGACAGAGTATATCTTAAAGAAGGAGAGGATAGAGGAGGAGAGGAACACGCTGGCTGAGAGAATAGAGAAAGACACGGCCCTTACAGAGGCCTCCGAAGTCAAACTCGAGAGGTATAAGGCTCTCAAGAATGTTGCTGAGAGCTTAAGCGATATATTCTCACTGGAGAGGATAGCGAGGTTCCTGGTGGAAAAATCTTTCGATATAGTAGGAAAGTCTACCAGGTCCCTGCTCTATCTTGTCGACGCCGATGAGCAAGAGCTTATACTCACGTATTCCAGACAGCCGGAAGGGTTTCCCAGGATCAAACAGAAGAAGGGCGATATCTTCGACAAATGGGTGATGCGCCAGAACCAGCCGCTTATAGTTCTAGACGCGGCAAAAGATTTCAGGTTTTCGCAGGATGATTTTTCGCTCGATGAGATCAACTTCAAATCGCTTATCGCGGTACCAATGGTCAGCCACAATAAGATGATAGGTATACTGCGCCTTGACAGCCAGATACCCAATACTTATAACCCGGACGATCTGAGGCTGCTTGACATCATGGCAGACCTGGGGGCCGTCGCCCTCCATAATAATATGCTGTATAAAAGGACTACCGAGCTGGCCATAAGGGACGGGCTCACTCAGCTCTTTGTTCAAAGGCACTTTATGGAGAGGCTCAAGCTTGAGACAAGTAGGGCCTTGACGAAAGGGAACCGTTTCTCAGTCCTGATGATAGACATAGATAATTTCAAGAGCTATAACGACAAACACGGTCACATAGCGGGGGATATACTCCTTAAACACCTGGGCGGTATCTTTAAGACCAGCACGAGCAAATCCGATATAGTGGCCCGTTACGGGGGCGAGGAGTTCGCGCTGATCCTTTTTCGCGAGGACCGCGAAGGCGCCAAAGAGATCTCTGAGAAGATAAGGGGGGTGGTGGAGAAGGAGATCTTCTACCTCAGAAGAGAGAAGACGCGGGCCACGGTCTCTATAGGGCTTTCGGTCTTTCCGGACGATGCCAAGACGGCCGAGGATCTTCTCAGGAAAGCGGATAAGAATCTCTATAGGGCAAAGAAAGAGGGGAGGAACAGGGTATGCAGCGGTTGATCCCCGATGCCTGGACATACGCGGCATATATTAATACATTTCTAGCCGCTGTCATATTTGCAGTCTTTTCATACAGGCGCAGGCTTCTTTTTGCTCTTGTCGTACTATTTTTATTTTTCTCGGCCTTTGTCTTTCTGTTCGTCGCCGACTGGCAGCCGGCGACCCTGGGGTGTCTGGCCGTCTGCGCCGTCTTAATGATATTCGCGAAGGTCAGGAGTTCTTTTGACGGTTTCAAAGAGGGCCTGTCGCTGGAGGGCGTAACGGCCGAAAAGGCATATAATGACCTGGTGGCGAAGGAGGGCATGATCTATGATGCCCAGCTTAAGTACAATGATAAACTGGCGCAGATATCGAGCCTATACGAGATCACGAAAGAGATGTCCACATCTCTGCGGTTCGCCGACATATTCAAGATCTTGGCCGGTTATCTTCATAAGACATTCTCTTTCAAACGGACGTTCTTAATGCTGACAAATATCCACACTGAGACCTTTTCTGAAGATATGGTCTTCGAGATCATGGGCATGCAAAACAATGCTATGAAGGCTAAGGGCATATTCCCGAAACTCGAGATGGCCAATCGCGCCCCGGACGCGCACGATAAGAAGATATACGCCCTTCTGCAGAACGATATAAAGAGGCTCCAGATAGCCAGGACGCAGTGGAGTCAGAACCCATATATCCAGTTTCTCCCGGAAGGGGCCAAGACATACATGGCTGTGCCGATAATCATAGAGAAGAAGATCATTGGCATATTGGCTATAGAGGACCTGCCAACGAGTGACTTCGAGAAGTTCGCGATACTTGCCGCCCAGTTCTCTCTCGAGACGAGAAGGATAGCGCTCTACGAGAGGGTCGAGCAGATGGCGATAACCGACGGCTTGACAAAGGCGTTCGCCAAGAGGCATATGATGGAGAGGCTCAGCGAGGAGTTCGAGAGATCGGCGCGGCATAACCTAGGCCTCTCTTTTGTCATGATCGATATAGACTACTTCAAAAAATATAACGATACGTATGGGCATCTTGTCGGGGATATCGTCTTAAGAGATATCGTGATCCTGATAAAAGACAATACAAGAGAGGTGGACCTTATCGGCAGATTCGGCGGGGAAGAGTTCTGCATATTACTGCCTGAGACCAAGAAGGAAGCGGCCCTCCTCGTATCCGAGAGAATAAGAGAGATAGTTGAGAAACACAAATTCAAGGCCTATGACGAGATGACCGATGTGTCGGTCAGTATCGGCATAGCTACATTCCCGGAAGATTGCAAGACCGCCGAAGAGTTAGTCGAGAATGCCGATAAGGCCCTCTACATGGCCAAATCCCGCGGCCGCAATAAAGTCTGCCTTTATCAAGATTTAACCTAACCACTACCAATCCCTATTCTATGCTTTCGCCAATACAACACCCAAGCTTTTCGGCGTTGCTTGCTCGACGATTTTTTTAGCCGTTCTTTTGGACTTACGTTTTGAGCCTCACGCATGTAAACCAGAAGCTCAAAACGCGCTATAGGCTTTCTATGAGTAAATGACCTAATATAACATACGCGCTCACTCGCTTGCCAAGTAGCTACAACACCCAATCAGAGTGAAGCGCCCTCATACGCTCGCTCGCGTTAGTGCGTATGCACTACACAATACAGCTAGCTATGAACGAAGTGTAGTCCAAAAGCACCAACATATATTACTCTGAATGGCTAAAAAAATCTAATGTCTCGCAAACAACACCGAAAAGCTTATGCAGCAAGCATGTAGATTATGCAGGCGAAGTACCCGTAAGGTATGAAGCGATGTCGGGGGATCAACCGAAGCAACTGAATATAAGGCGACATCGTGGGTCCGCTGGAGCGACTATCGGAAATCGCTTACACTTCTTTCGCGCCTCCAAGATTATAAGCTTTTTAGCATAGTAAGCGATTTCCGTTACAGCGAAAAAAAGGCCGTTCCTTTTTTGAGCGACAAGCGGAAGCGGGCCCACGGTGGCGCCTTAAGTAGAGGCAAGCCCCCGGCGGCGCTTCCAGCCTAGAGCAGTTTCTTCATATCTTCGGGAAGTTCGGATTCGAATTCGAGGAATTTCTTGGTGACGGGGTGCTTAAAGCCCAGTGTCGCGGCATGTAGCGCGTGCCGGGCGATCTTTGTGCTCGTCTTGCCATATTTGCTGTCGCCTAGAAGCGGATGGCCCAGGTATTGCAGGTGCGTCCTTATCTGATGGGTCCTGCCCGTGCCCAGGACGAGCTCAAGCATCGTATAATCCGCATAGCGCTTGATGACGCTGTAGTGTGTAAGCGCCTCTTTAGAGTCCTCTGCGCCCACAACCACAGCCATCTTCTGCCTGTTCCTCTTGTGCCTGCCTATCGGGAGGTTTATCGTGCCGTTGTCGAGCTCGACTACCCCCCTGACAAAAGCCATATATCGCCTCTTTATGGCCCTGTTCTTAAAGGCTTTGGAGAGTTTTCTGTGAGTGTAGTCGTCTTTGGCGACAACCAAGAGGCCGGATGTCTCCTTGTCTAACCTGTGGACTATCCCGGGGCGCAGCTCGCCTCCGATACCGGAGAGGTCTTTACAGTGTCCGAGTAGGGCGTTGACAAGAGTCCCCGTCAAGTTGCCAGGCGCGGGATGAACAACGAGGCCCGCGGGTTTATCCACTACCAAGAGATGCTCGTCCTCGTAGACAATGTTTAAGTCTATATTTTCGGCGGCCATCCACGTCTTCTTTGGATCGGGCACGGTAAGCTCGATCTTGTCTCCGAGCTTAAGCTTCCAGTTGCTCATGGCGGTCTGGCCATTCACATTGGCGTTGCCTTCTTCTATATGCCGTTGTATGTTGGACCTCGAAAATTTGCCGCCAAGCCGCTCCACCAAGAAAAGGTCGAGGCGCTTCTTGATGTCGAGCTCAGCGGCAGTAAATAAAAAATTCTCCATCTTAGCCTTTTCTGATGCGTGTAAGTTTATAGATGTAGATAAATAGCGCCGCTGCGAAGATGGCGGCGCTCAAGATATGAGACGTGGTCAACCCGTAAATCTCCGGGGCCAGGTCGCCTCTCAAAAAATCTATCCCGAAGCGGGCCGGGCAATACATGAGGAAATATGAGAGAAGTATATCCCCGTCGAATCTTTTGAATCTTTTATAGATTACATTGAGTAGGACAAATATGCACAAAAGCGCGACGGAAGAATAAATCTGAGCCGGGTGTCCGCCGATGCCGTAGCAGCACCCGTTAAAAAAGCATCCGATCCTGCCTATTGCTTGGCCGAGCGGTAGATAGAGAATAATAAGATCGCCCGTCTTCCACGCCGGGAGCCCCTTTTTGAAGACCGCCACCAGGGCAGCGGCAAGGGCCAGCGCTATCCCGCCGTGTATCGCCAATCCACCCTTGTGAAACATGATTATCTCGATCAGGTTATCATTATAATAGCCGAAGTTCAGCAAGACATGCAGCATGCGCGCACCGGCTACGCCGAATATGAGTATTAACAGGAGAATGTCCCAGAGATCATCCTGCGGGATCCCGAATGCAGTGGCCTTCCTCAATATCAATAGACTCGATAATAAGAATGCGGCGGCGACGGCGACACCGTAGCTGTAAATAGTGACAGGCCCGATCTGGACCAGGATGGGATGCATAATACCTCTCTATAAATCTTTATGTCATTCCGGTTAGCGAGCCCGGACCATAAGTGCCGGCGAGCTATACCGGAATCTCAGGCTTTAGATTCCGGGACGTCGCTTCGCGACGCCCGGAATGGCAGAGCATGGTGCGACACAGGTTCTTTTTTTGATACCAACAGCTTAATGACGATAAGCGCTATACCGACGGTGATCGCGCTATCCGCAATATTGAATACAGGCCATACACGAAGATCGATAAAGTCGATCACGTGGCCTGAGATCATTCTGTCGATAAGATTACCCAGGACGCCGCCTAATACGAGGGCGAAAGAGAGCTTTGTCAAAAGACCTTTCTCCAACACCCGCGGCATAAAAAATAGCATGGCCACTGCCGCGGCGGAGCCTATGATGATGAATAAGAGGGGTTGATCCTTGAGCATACCGAATGCCGCCCCCCTGTTGTAGACAAGCGTGATGTGAAATATATCTTTCAAGACCGGTATGGTAGAACCTAGGGAGAGCCTGCTCAAAACGATATGTTTAGTGCACTGGTCACAAAATAATACAAGAAGTGACGTAGCTAAAACCACCGAAAGGCTTATTCGCCTTCTTCTGTCCCCGCTCTTGCCTCTTCCTCTTCCTGACATGCTTTACAGTTTTCCGCGTGCGGTACCGCATTTAAGCGCTTTTTAGAGATTGCCTTTCCACAGCCCTCGCATTTGCCGTAAGAACTATTCTCTACCCTCTTGAGGGCGTCTTCTATCTTTGAGAGTGTCTGGCGCTCTGTGTCCGCTATGCTTAAAGAGAACTCTCTGTCGTAGTTATCCGTAGCCATGTCCGCCATGTGAAAGCTGTATCCGGACAGGTCGCCAGAGGAATCGCGCTGGGACTTCTTGAGATTCTCCCCTGATATCTTTTCTACCCCGCCTATTATATCCGCGCGCTCCTTGATCAAAAGTTTCTTATATTTCTCCAACTCTTTCTTGTTCATCCCGTTATACCTCCACTTTGAATTACTATGTTTTGAGACCCCGCCAGAAAGGTCTAACGGGATAAATATCTAAACGGCCTCCTTATTAAATATTTTCACTACTTCTCTGCATCTATCGCAAAGGTCTTTAAAGGCTGTGTCGCTGCCGACACTCGGTAAGTAGTTCCAGCACCGCTCGCACTTTGCGTGACTGCTCTTAATGACATCTATCGTGTAATCTTTCTCCTGGGAGTCGCGGACATCCGCGATCTTTACTGACGATACTATAAATATCGCGGCTAGCCCATTCAGAAAGCCCTCAAGAAAACCGGCTAACTCCCGTGTCTTGGGCGTGATCGTTATATCCGCTTCAAGCGGCGACCCTATTATCTTGGACTGTCGCTTCTCTTCCAGCGCCACGAGAACATCGCTGCGTATCTCAAAGATCTTTTTGTACTTCTCTGTTAATTTATTGTCCTGTCTTACGTCCTTTAAGTCAGGCCATGGAGCGAGATGCACACTCTCTCCTGCGGCGCCGGGCATCATCGACCAGGCCTCTTCCGCAGTAAAACAGAGTATCGGCGCTATAAGGCGCACTAGAGTCATCAGGATCGTGTAGATTGCGCTTTGTCCGGATATCCTCTCTGGTGAACGCGCTGCAAAAGTATACAACCGATCTTTTAAAATGTCAAGATATATCGACGACATCGTGATAGTGCAGAACTTGTAAACGGAATGGTAAACCATGTGAAAGTTATAATTTTCATAGTATGAGGTCACATCGTCCAGAAGCCTCTTTGTCTCCTGGAGGGCCCATCTATCTATATCGGTCATATCCTTATAGTCCACCATCGCGCCAAGGTCTAGATCGTTCAGGTTGCTCAGGAGATATTTGAACGTATTGCGTATCTTGCGGTAAGCGTCCGCCAGCCTCTTTAAGATCTCTTCTGATAGCCGCACATCCTCGTTGTAGTCGCTTGAGGCCACCCAGAGCCTGAGCATGTCCGCGCCGTACATCTTGATGATATCCTGAGGGGCTATGACATTTCCGAGAGATTTCGACATCTTCTTGCCCTCTCCGTCCACAACAAAACCGTGCGTCAGGACTGCGCCATACGGAGGCCTCTTCTCGATGGCCATCGATGTGATCAGAGACGACTGGAACCACCCTCTGTGCTGGTCAGAGCCCTCGAGATAGAGGTCGGACGGAAACTGCCCAAAACGTTTCAAGACGCTTTGGTGGCTCACCCCGGATTCGAACCATACGTCCACTATATCGGTCTCTTTCCTGAATGCCCCGCCCTTGCAGTGCCGGCACTTTGTTTCTGGAGGCATAAACTCTTCGGCATCTTTCTTAAAGAAGCTGTCGGAACCCTCTTCCCTGATAACTTCGGCGACCTTGCGTATCACCTTGGCGTCCAAAAGGACTCTATTGCACTCAAGGCAGTAGAAAGCCGGCACAGGCACGCCCCATAGCCTCTGCCTCGAAAGGCACCAATCAGGCCGTTTTTCGATCATAGAGGATATCCTGCTTATGCCGCCTGCCGGGACCCATTTGATCTTCTTTATAACCTCAAGGAGGTTCTTCCTGAGATCGTGCTTATCCACGCTCATGAAGTACTGCTCAGTAGCCCTGAATATGATCGGTTCTTTACAGCGCCAGCAGTGCGGGTACGAATGGACTATCTCTTCCGAATACAGAAGGTCTTTAGAGGCCTTAAGATCATCGAGTATCACCTTGTTCGCCTTATAGACAAAGAGACCTTTAAGCTTTCCGGCGGAATCGTCAAAGACCCCCTTCTCGTTTACGGGCATTATTGTTGGGAGGTTATTCGCCCTCCCTGTCATGTAATCTTCCTGGCCGTGGCCCGGGGCGGTATGGACGCACCCGGTCCCTTCTATATTGGAGACATAATCTGCAAGGACGACAGGGGAATCTCTGTCTATGAAAGGGTGCCTACAAACTACCCCCTTGAGCTTACTTCCGGGGATCTTCTTTACTATCTCTCTATTCTTTGCGGAGAGCTTGCCAAGCGCTGTCTCTAGAAGGTCTTCGGCTATCACCAATACCCCCTTCTCCGTATTGACGAGAGCGTAGGTAAGCCTTGGATGGATCGCTATCGCTACATTGGCGACGAGCGTCCACGGCGTAGTGGTCCATATAAGAAAACTCGCCCCTTCAGGAATCGCCTCTCTATCTCCGGAGGCCTTCTCTTCTTTTACCTTGAACTTTACATAGACGGAAGGTGAGG
>JBDRDE010000034.1:0-8253 GCA_043821065.1 Candidatus Omnitrophota bacterium | reverse complement strand
TGGATGAGGCGAAGAAGGCCCGTGAGAGATTTTATATACTCTTTGAGAAGATCGATCATGCCCAAAGTGATAAAATGCTAGATACGGCGGAAGTATCTAGAGAGCTAGAAAGCCTTAAGGCAAAGTTTGAAGAGGCTATGGATGACGACTTCAACACGTCTCTTGCCATGGGTTATCTCTACGAGATGGTAAGCTTTACCAACAAAGCCATCGATAAAGGCGCATTAGGCCCAAAGGGGTCGCAACAGATAAAGAATATTATTACGGAGCTGGGGGGCGTATTCGGTCTATTCAAAGACGAGAAAGAGTTTAAGAAGAGCTCAAATATAGACACTGAGATAATGGAGAAGATAAAGTCCAGAGAAGAGGCCCGAAAGAGGGGCGATTACGCTGCCGCTGATAAAATAAGGCAAGAGCTATCCTCTAATGGGATCATTCTCGAAGACACGAAGAGCGGGACGCAATGGCGAAAAATAGATTGAAGAAGGGCATCTTTATCACGCTGGAAGGCGTTGAAGGCTGCGGGAAGAGCACGCAGGCGAAATTTATTTACAGACTGCTTAAAGAGGCAGGATATGATTGCATATTGACTAGGGAGCCCGGTGGAACCAAAACAGGCGAAAAGGTAAGAAAGATACTTTTAGAGCTAGACCCTAAGCGTTTCTCTATAAGCAATATGACGGAGTTGTTTCTCTTTGAGGCAAATCGTTCGCAGATAGTAGAAGAAATAATAATGCCCGCTCTAAAGAAAAAAAGATAGTTATTTGCGACAGGTTTTTCGACGCTACTATGGCGTATCAGGGATACGCTAACGGCTTAGACAAAAAGATGGTGCGTTCTATGAACATGCTTGCTACAAATGGCCTTAAGCCGGATCTAACGATTATTCTGGATATTGATGCAGAAGAGGGCCTGAACAGGGCGACGCGACTCAAAAGGGATCGCATGGAAGAGAAGGCGCTCTCCTATCATATCCGCGTAAGGAAAGGCTATATAGCTATAGCCAAAAAAGAGCCGCGCAGGGTAAAACTGATCCGCACAAGAGAGAGCATAGATGAGACTCATCAATTGATAAAAAAAGAGGTCTTAAGTGTCCTTAAAAGATATAAAGTTCCAAGATAGGGCGATAGAATTCCTGACCGCCTCCATGGAGAAGGATAGGCTGTCCGGCAGCCTCCTCTTCTTTGGACCGGATTCGGTGGGAAAGTCGACAGCGGCCCTTATGGTGGCGAAGGCCCTCAATTGTTGTATGGGGAGCCCTTCGTACTCGTGCGACAGCTGCACCTCCTGCAGAAAGATAGATGGGAAGAACCACCCCGATGTTCACTGGATCGTGCCCGAGGGGGCGGGAAACAAGATAAAGATAGAGAGGATCAGGGCATTAAAAGAGAATATGGCCCTTAAGCCTTTCGAGGGGAAGGCGAAGTTCTTTATAATAGAAGACGCCGACCAGCTTAGTGATTCGGCCGCCAACAGCCTGCTCAAGATACTGGAAGAGCCCCCGAAGGATTCATATATAATACTGATATCGGACGATCTTTATAAGATATTGCCCACAATAAGGTCGCGCTGCCAGTGGGTGCTCTTTTCCCAGGCCCGCCCGGACGACCTGAAGAGTTTTTTGGCAAAAGAGCGCAAGATGCCGGAAAAAGAGGCACTTTTATTGGCGCGCCTCTCGGAAGGCAGGATAGGCAAGGCCATCAAGATGAAGGAGGCCGGGTCGATAGAGTGGAAGAATGAGGTTATCGACAGGTTTACCGAGGACAATATAATATTTCACGAAGATCCGCTCTTCTTCGATAACAAGAGGGAAGAGATGCTTGGCATAATGGATGTGCTGGTCAGCTGGTATCGGGATATCTTTATTCTGAGCAACGGCAGGGACCGTTCTTTAGTGGTAAACGCCGACAGGATCGAGGAGCTTGAGTCGAGATCGAGATCGCTTTCGGCGGACAACGTAAATAATATCTTGCGCGAGGTTCTGCAGGCCCGTTCGGACATAGCCGGAAACGTCAACCCGAAGCTTGTCTTCTCGAGTCTCGTATGCCATTTGGAATAATAGGAAACAATAGTTTTATCGGTTTGCGGTGCGCGGTTAGCGGTTTGCGTGCGCTAACCGCAAACCGCTAACCGCATATAATGGTTTAGAGGTAATCATGATAGAAGTCGCACAGGTAAAGCTTAGAGAGGCCGGCAAGACGGATTATTACGCTACTTCCGGCCTGAAATTTATAGTTGGGGAGTGCGTGATCGTGGAATCGGACAGGGGGCTGGAATACGGCGAGGTCGTATCGGTGCCTGAGACCGTTCTGGATAAAAAGATCGCCACACCCCTCTTAAAGGTGATAAGGAAGGCTACTCAGGGAGATCTCTACCAGATAGAGAAGAACAAGAAGAGGATAGAGGATATAATAACGACCTGCGAGAGAAAGATAAAAGAGCGCAAGCTCAGCATGAAGCTTATCGACGCCGAATACTCGTTTGACCGGTCTAAGATAATATTCTACTTTACGGCCGACGATAGGGTGGACTTCAGGGAGCTCGTCAAAGACCTGGCCAAGATATTCAAGGCCCGCATAGAGCTTAAACAGATAGGGGTAAGGGATGAAGCTAAGATCATCGACGGCTACGGCCCATGCGGGAGGAGGCTCTGCTGCGCGAAGTTCATAAAGAACTTTGAGCCGGTCACCATAAAGATGGCTAAAGATCAGAACCTGCCGCTCAACCCCACAAAGATATCCGGATGCTGCGGCAGGCTCATGTGCTGTCTTTCATATGAGTGGGAGACCTATAAGCAGCTTATGAGGGGCATGCCCAAAGTGGGTGAGGAGATCAAGGTTAAACAGAGCAAGGGCAAGATCATATCCGTAAACGCCTTGCGCAGTGAGGTCACAGTGGAGCTGGATGACGGCAGGCATGTAAATGTAGCTTATGAGTCCGGCCCTTGCAAAAAATGTGATGGTACGAACAAAAAATGCGATCATGCGAAGACGAGAAAGGCGGATCCGGGTGAAGGCAGGAAATAAGAAGTTCTATATAACTACTCCCCTGTATTATGTCAATGCAGCCCCGCATATCGGTCATTCATATACCCAGATAGCGACCGATACGCTTACCAGGTTCCATAGACTGTTGGGGGAGGAAGTCTTCTTCATGACAGGGACCGACGAGCACGGGGAGAAGATAGAGAAGGCCACCATAGACGGGGGTTTCGCCCCGGGCAATGAGAAAGAGTTTGTCGATGGCATTATACCCAAGTTTAAGAAACTCTGGGAAGACCTGGATATAGAGTACGACTACTTCATAAGGACAACTGATGATTATCACAAGAGGACGGTTCAGCATATCCTGACGACGCTTTATGAGAAGAAGGATATCTACAAGGGCGAGTACGACGGATGGTTCTGCATACCCTGCGAGATGTTCTGGTCCGATACCCAGGCCGTGGACGGCAACTGCCCGGACTGCAAGAGAAAGCTCGAGAAGATAAAAGAGAACAACTACTTCTTCAAGATATCGAAGTACCAGAAATGGCTCATAGACCATATCGATAATAACCCGGGATTCATAATGCCCGATTACAGAAAGAACGAGGTATTGTCGTTCCTCAAGAACAATGAACTCAACGATCTATGTATATCGAGGTCTAAGAAGAGGCTGAAATGGGGTATCGAGCTGCCGTTCGATAAAGAGTATGTCACGTATGTCTGGGTGGATGCGCTTATAAATTATATAAGCGGCATAGGTTTCCTGGATGACAAGGAGCGCTTCAAAAGCCTATGGCCCGCCGACCTGCACATAATAGGAAAGGATATATTGAGACACCACGCCGTCTACTGGCCTATAATGCTTCACGCCTCCGGTATCGAGCTGCCGCGGACGATATTTGCCCATGGATGGTGGACCATAAAGGGCTCGAAGATGTCTAAATCCAAAGGCAATATAGTGGACCCGTATTACGTGGTGGGCAAGTACGGTGTAGACCCTTACAGGTACTTTCTATTAAGGGAGATGCCTTTCGGCCTGGACGGAGGTTTTAGTGAAGAGGCCCTTATCGGCAGATTCAACTCTGACCTGGCCAACGATCTCGGCAATCTCCTCAACAGGACACTTACCATGGTGGAGAAGTGTTACGAAGGAAAGGTGCCAGAGCCAGTGGACAGTGGACAGTGGACAGTGGACAGAGAAGCTTGCGAATCGATGGCTAAAAAAATAAAAGAGGCGATGTCGGTGCTCAACTTCAGCGAGGCCTTGACGGTGATCTGGGAGTTTGTAAACAAGGCTAACAAGTCTATAGAGGTCAAAGCACCATGGAAGCTCATTAAAGAAGGAAAGATAGACGAGCACAAGAGTTTCATATACGAGCTTTTGGAGTCCCTGAGAATCATAGTGATCGCTATCTATCCGTTTATGCCAAAGACCGCGCAGAATATGTGGGCCCAGTTGGGCCTCAAAGACCTCAACAAAGCATCTTTTGACCATATAAAGAGATACGGGCTCATGCCCCCGGGTACCGTCATAAATAAAGGCGCGCCCCTCTTTCCACGTATCAAAAAATGATATTAATAGATACACACAGCCATCTCGACTTTCCCGATTTCGACCGCGATAGGGACCAGGCCATAGAGCGGGCGAGAGACGCCGGAGTCGCGTATATAATCAATATAGGGAGCTCTGTAGAGGCGAGCAAAAGATCGGTAGAGCTCTCAGAAGAGCATGATAATGTCTACGCCAGTGTAGGCGTCCATCCGCATTACGCAAAGGATGTAAAAGGCGCCATACCTCAGGATCTGAAAAAACTCTTCGAGCGGACGAAGGTGGTAGCCGTAGGCGAGACCGGCCTGGATTACTACAGGAACCTCTCTCCGAAAGAGGAGCAGATAAGCCTCTTCAAAGAATTTATAGAGCTCTCTTTAGATAAGAACCTCCCTCTTGTCATCCACTCAAGAGAGGCACATGAAGATACCCTTAAGCTCTTAAAGGGGCTCTCCCGCGGGGGCATAAAAGGGGTTATGCACTGTTTTTCCGGTACCGAGGAGTATCTTAATGAATGTTTGGCGCTCGGGCTCTTCATCTCATTTACATGCAGCCTTACCTTTAAGAACGCTAAGGCTCTCAGAGTCATAGCGGAGAAGGTCCCCCTGGAGAGGCTGCTTATCGAGACCGACGCCCCATATATGGCGCCTCAGGAACTCAGGGGCAAGAGGAACGAGCCTTCATATCTTACGCATCTGGTCAAAGAGTTGAGCGGCTTGCACGGCCACAGCGTCGATGATATAGCGAGGATCACGACGCATAACGCGAAGACCTTATTCGGCCTGCCGATGGAAGAAGGCGCCAGGATCGTATACCCGATAAGAGATTCCCTATACATCAATATGACGAACAGGTGCACCAATGATTGCGCATTCTGCGTTAGATTGTCGAGAGACTTTGTAAAAGGGCACAATCTGAAACTCGAGAAGGAGCCTACCGTAGAAGAGATAATAGAGGCCATGGGCGACTTCTCTGCCTATAAAGAGATAGTCTTCTGCGGATACGGAGAGCCTACGCTGAGACTGGACGATGTGAAGACGATCGCAGGATATGCCAAGGATAAGGGCCTGCGGACAAGGCTGATCACCAACGGTGAGGGCAATCTTATACACAAAAGATCGATAGCCAAAGAATTGTCCGGAATTATCGACAAGGTATCCATAAGCTTCAATGTCGACACGGCAGAGATGTATGACGATATATGTAAGAGCAGATTCGGTCGGGGTGTCTTCGATAAGATAAAAGAGTTCGCGAGAGAGTGCAGGGACGCCGGCATAAAGGTTGAGGCGACATTCCTGGATCTCCCGGGCGTCGATATCGGGAATTGTGAGAGGATAGCTACCGAAGAGCTGAAGGTAGATTTTAGGCTGAGAAGACTCGACGCCGTTGGATGATGGCTCCTACTTGTTATTCCGGACGAAAGGGGCGAGTATCTGTCATTCCGGCCGAGCTGCTGTTTTTGGGACTTGGTGAGTGCCGGAATCTTATAGGGGATAAGTATGCGCAAGGCGCCGTTCAAGGATATATATTACGGGTTTATAAAATTTATCAAAAGAGAGCCGCTTTATATGGGACTCCTCGCGTTTATAATCCTGATAAACCTCTTAACACTTATCCCTTCGGAAAAGAGAGACGCCATCAAGAAGATGCCAAAGCGGATGACTAAGGCGGAGGAGTTCATAGACAACAGGGCCCAGATAGAGAGGGTCATAGCCGAAGACCCTAAAAAGGCGACGGCTGTATCTATGGTGGTCGCGACGCTGGCCCTAGTTCTATTCGCGGGGCTTATGCTCGATTTCGTCATACTCATGCTGAGATCCGAAAAGAGAAAGATACTGGAGCGGACCCATAAGACCCCTAAGGTAAAATGGGATATATGGGATGCCGTCAAGGTGCTTATCTTATTCTTCTTCTACGCTTATATAGTGGCGATCTTAGCCCTCCTGATCCTGCCGCTCTTTCCCAAGGTGGGCGCTACCGACAGGATAGTCTCGATATTGAATACGACCATACTCGATCTTATAGGTATAGGGTGTGTCTTCTATTTTGTTATATATCGCTACAAGCACAAGATCAAGGACTTGGGCCTGTCGATGAAGAACTTCTTCAAGAACATCTCTTACGGATTCATGGGTTATCTGGCGGTCCTTCCACTGCTATTTGTCACACTCCTTATAACGGCGCTCATACTCAGCCTACTCAAGCGTGCCCCGGAACCCCAGCCCATCTTCGACCTATTCCTGTCAGAGGATAAGATGCCCGTCCTGGCTTACCTTTCTATATTTGTAGCCATAGCTGGGCCTGTGCTCGAAGAGATATTCTTCAGGGGGTTCTTGTACACTGCCATAAAGAAGAAGACGGGGATCAAATGGGCGATACTCATAAGCGCCTTTATCTTTTCATTTCTTCATGCCCACCTGGCGGGTTTTGTCCCTATAATGATATTGGGCGTATTTCTGGCTTATCTATATGAGAAGACCGGGAGCCTAGTGGTTCCTATGACGGTACACGTTACCCACAATCTCATAATGGTATTTTTGATGTTCCTGGTAAAGAGGCTCGCTGTGTAAATATTTGTCATTCCGGTTTTTTGCTGTGATATACATTCGGCAAAAATACCGGAATCTCAACATCATAGATTCCGGTATTTCGCCTGAAGCATATGAGAGCGAAAACCGGAATGACATAGAGGATGCATTCATGAGATCCAAAGTCTCTATAGTAAGATGCGGTAGCTATGACCCGGCGCCATTAAAAAGGGCCATCGAGAGGTCTCTCGATCTTATAGGCGGCATAAGCCGTTTTGTAAAGCCCTCAGATAAGGTCCTTGTAAAGCCCAATCTTCTCTCGGCGAGGCTCCCGGATGAGGCCGTAGATACCCATCCAGAATTTGTACGGGCTGTTGTGAGGATAGTCAAAGAAGCGGGCGGGGTTCCATCGATCGGCGATTCTCCCGGGAGTTTCTTTACGGTAAAGTCCATCAACCATGTATACGAGCAGTCAGGCATGAAGGAGGTCGCGGAGAATGAGGGGGCCGGCCTCGTGAGTTTTAATCAGGCGGTCCATATAAACGGCTATCCCATAGCCAGGGCGATCAAAGAATTCGACCTGGTGATAAACCTGCCGAAGTTCAAGACGCACGCTATGGCCGTACTTACCGGCGCGGTCAAGAACATGTACGGCCTGGTGCCGGGCCTAAGCAAGGTGCAGTACCATAAACAGGCGCCGAATATAAACGAGTTCTCAAATGTTCTGGCGGACATATTCGAGATAACCAAGCCGGCGCTCTCCATCATGGACGGTATAGTCGGCATGGATGGCGACGGACCCGCTGCAGGACGGGTGCGGGAGATCGGTTATATATTGTCGAGCGGGGATGCTGTAAGCCTCGACGCCGCGTTCGCTGATATGGCCGGGGTCCCTTATTCACGGAATAAACTGCTAAGGACCGTGACCGAAAGGGGATTGGGCAAAGGTTGTCTTGATGATATAGAGATACTTGGAGAGAGCCTGAGCTCGGCGCGCATCAAGGACTTTAAGCTTCCTAAGACCGCGCCACAGAATAGGGCCCCTAGTTTCATCGCCAAATATATAGCCAGGATAATACACTTCAGGCCTTTTATTAATGAAAGCCTATGTGAAAAGTGTCTTATATGCAAACCCGCCTGCCCGGTAGACGCTATTACCATAAACAAAGATAAATCGATTATCGATAAT
>JBDRDE010000033.1:0-2109 GCA_043821065.1 Candidatus Omnitrophota bacterium | reverse complement strand
TGGGGTCTATCTCGAAATAATCACTCATCTCGAGTATGATCATGATCATAAAGATGATCGATGAGACCTCATCTACTAAACAAGCCAATATGGCCGAGCTGAATACAAGGACCGCCAGAAATTTTCTCGCCGTCATGTTCTTGAGGCACAAGGCCCTGCTCAAGAGCCATGTGAAGACACCGAGCTCTTTTAACGCGGCAACGAGGATCATCATACCCAGAAGGAAGAATATTATATCCCAGGAACTCGACAGTATAAATTGCTCCATAGTGGCCAGGCCTGTAAGGAGCATGAGGCTGGACCCGAGAAAGGCGAAGCTCAGGCGGAACTCCCAGAAGAGGATGGCTCCAAGTATAGATATAGAGAATATGCCCGTTACCAGGAACTGCTTTGTGTTGAAGCCTATGGCCTTTCCCAGGAAGGCTATGGAGAGGGCCGTAAATACCAATATGACGCTTCGGGTGAGAAATTTATGGTTCACAAAAAAATCACCTACGACGGTTGAGCTCCTTCTTATAGACATCTATGGTGTTCTTTGTGACTATCTCTTTTGTATAATAAGACTCCACCATCTGCCTGCCGGTATCTCCGAATCTCCTGCGCAGATCAGGATCAGAAAAGAGTCTTATTATCCGCGCCGCCAACGCCTCAAAATCCTTTACCGGCACTACATAGCCGTTTATACCGTCGCGTATGATCTCGGGCATGCCTCCCGCGTCGGTCACTATCATGGGTTTGGCTGAAGATAGGGCCTCGAGCATGGTGAGGCCAAAGGGTTCTCCCACTGAGGAAGGATATATGCAGACTTCAGACACACCATAGAGCTGCGCCACCTCTTTTAAGGTATAAGCGTCTATCACGACATTCTTCTCCAGCTTGAAGTTCTTTATCAGGTCCACCATATAAGCTATGTCTTTCTGCTGCGTGTCTCCCCAATCTATGATATTCTTTGTCCCCGCGAGGACGAGCACGGCATCGGGGTACTGCTTATTTATTATCTTGAGGGCCTTCAATCCTACATCGCAGCCTTTTGCCAGTCCCATCCTGGCGGGATGGAATATAAGCCTCTTCCCCTTTAATTCAGGGTGCCTCTTCAGTATATCATGGGTGCGAATGCCCGGGCGGAACATCTTCGAGTCGACTCCATGGTGGAGAACCGTTATCTTTCTGTCGTCGCAGCCTACGCCCATAAGCTCCCTCTTGATAAAATGGCTCACCGCGATTATCCTGTCCCACTTGATCCTGAGCGTGAGGTCCAGGAAGAGGATATCATCCCAGACATTGTGCGCAGTCAGTATAAGAGGCACTCCGAACTTCTTGGCCAGCTCCTCAACGGCATTGGTATGAATAGGGCTGAAATAATGCATATTGTGGCAGTGTATAACGTCAGGCTTTACCGCTTTGAAGAAGTCCTCTGATACCTTATGCACTTCTCTGTCCAAGCCGCGCAGGCCCCTCTTAAAGAGCCAGTTCAGGTCCATAAGGGGTGTCCTGTGTATCTCCACGCCCTTGTATATCTCTTTTGCCTTGCCGCCTTCTACCGAAGCCGTGAGCAGGCTTACGTTATGCCCCTTCCTCGCCATCTCAGGAAGAATGGTAGTCAGGTGCGTCTCTACTCCTCCTATAATGGGTGGGAAGCCCCAATGGAGATGAGTAATATTCAATTTACTGTTCTTCTTTTTGACAGCTGTCATATATTCTCCTTAAAATCAATAATATTGTCCTAAAAGCTTGCTGATAATATCTCTGCGAGATACTATGCCCACTAGCTTATCCCCTTTAGTTACTGGGACATATCTGAAAGGCTTATCGGTAAATATCTGGGAGACTTGGTCTATGGGCCTGTCGTCCTCTATCGAAAAGACCTTACGAGTCATCACGTCCGATACCTTTTTTTTGGCAAACTTACCCTCTCCAAACGCCGTTATGATATCCCGCTCGGATATAAAGCCGGCCAGGTTTCTCTTGGCATCCACTACGGGAACACCGCTCAGTCTCTTGCTCGTTAGAAGCTTGCATACATTCTGGAGAGACTCACCCTTACTTACAGTCGCCACATCTTTCATCATTATATCCCTAACGGTACCCATCGCTAACCTCCTTGGCCTT
>JBDRDE010000032.1:0-3240 GCA_043821065.1 Candidatus Omnitrophota bacterium | reverse complement strand
TATATTTCACAAAAGATAAAGGCGCCCACTGGGAGAGGCTGATAGTCAGGAGCCGGCCGGACGAAGGGGCCCTGGAGGAGGCCGCGGATCCGGTGGAGCAGGACCAGGAGACGGGTAAAGAGGTAAGATATATAATAACGGATAATACCTGTATATATGCAGCCATAGGCAAGGTCATATATTATTCGAGGCTGGGCGAAAGGGACTGGAAGGCCTTGCCGGGCACGGGTCTGGGCGGGTATGTAAATTTTATCCTCCTGTCGAAAAAGGAGGATAAATTATTCGCCGCCACTACAAGAGGGGTCTACGAATATCTGGGTGAGCCCGCGGGCTGGGAACGTTTGAGCTCCGGGCTTCCGAACGTGAACGCGAACAAGCTGAGCTTTGAGGCAGGGGGCGAAGAGACGCTGTGGGCTGCCACCGACAAGGGGCTTTTCAGGCTGGAGACATCTGTCGCGCTGATCGAGAAGCGGGTTGAAGTAGAATCGAACCTGAAGAACATATACGTTACATTGGACAACGAGCCTTCCTTCAAAGAGCTCAAGGCTGCGGCTATACGTTACGCGGATGTCAGCCCCCAGAAGATCAAGAGATGGTACGGCGAGACGAGGCTTAAGGCGCTGGTGCCGAAGATATCTCTCGGCATGCGCAAAAACAGGTCGACCAAGTCCGAGATATATACGAGCGCCACTAAAGATTATGTGACGGTCGGGCCGGATGATATAGATAATGACCTGAGCGTTTCTGTCTCGTGGGAGCTGGCGGACCTCATCTGGAGCGATGACATGACGAACATCGATATCCGGTCGAAGCTGATGGTCCAGCTTAGAAACGACATACTGGAGGATCTGAGGCGGGCATATTACGAGAGGAAGAAGCTTCTGTTTGAGCTTGCCTTTAATCCGCCCAAAGACGCCAGGGCGAAGTTCGAAAAAGAGCTTCGTCTCCAGGAGCTGACCTCAACGATAGATTCTCTGACCGGCGATTATCTTTCGTCCCGGAAGGAGGCGTTTGAGGTCAGGCGAGAGGGGATCTAGGCGACCGTTACGAGCCTTGAAGCGTCCCTGGAGTCTATTTTCGTGAACGCCAATCCGGCTTCGACGTCGAATTTTCCGGATTCCCTGGTCCAGACCACTTTTCCGGACGCGCGGATGGGGGATTCGCCCTTCCCGGGCGAATTGATTAGCAGGTTCAGGGCATCCCCTGCCTTTATGAGGCGGGAGACGTGGAACCTTATGCCGCTCTGCGAGACGTTCTGCGTGACAGACTCCGACTCTATGGCCGTCAGGCCTACGGTGGAGTAGCGCACCTCGAGGTCCTTGTCGTACCTCGGATATTTCCTATTTTCCAGCATATTAAATCACCTCACAAAAAATATACCATAGAAAACCCTTATTTGCAATCATTATCGAAGATCAGTAGTGTCAAGATAATTGGACTATTTCGTTCTTAGGTTCTTTGATTAATGTAAATATGTATTTAGGCATGTCCTCACGTTGTTCTTCTCTAAACTGGCTTATAATGCCGTAAATCCACAGATTTAAGCTTTGTTCTGATTTGAAGTAACCCTGTATTTTAATACGCCTACGCACCTCTTCTAGATCCCGTTCCAGGTGGTTGGTAGTGCTGATGAAGTTCTTATCTTCGAAGAAGTCGTAATAAACGATGGTATCATAAAAGTCCTTCTCCAAACACCTGATAGCTTTTGGCTCTAATGTGCGCCACTTGTCACAGAATCGGTTAAAACGCTTGATGGCCTGTCGTCTTGATCCGGACTTGTATATTCTGGAAGCCTGGGCCATCATCTTCCTTCTGTGCTTTACCTTGTGCCTTATATTGCCCGCCAGGTTCCTCAACTTATGCGTATGGCAGAGCTGCCACTTTGCGTACGGGTACACAAGCGATATGGCTTGTCTTATGCCGCCTGCCCCGTCACTTGCTATTATCTTTACGTGTTTGCCCTCTAAACCGCGCCTATAGATATCGTTTAGTAAACCGGATACCTCTTGTTCAGTCTCGCCCTTAGCCAGCTTAAAGGCTATAATCTCTTTCTTGTTGTCCAGGGTTATGCCGAGAACGAATAATATGACCATCTTCCGAAGGCGGCCATTCGACATCACGCTTACCCAGAGGCCGTCTACGAGAAGATATTTATACTTATCCTCAATGGGACGGGTCCTGTATTCGGCAAGGTCGCCTTCAAAGTTCTTTAATAGCTTTGAGGCTGTGCCGTGGCTCACGGCGTCGCCTATGAAGGCATTGAAGAACTTGCGCTGCTTGCGCTCGGATAACCCAAGAATCATCGATAGCACTATCGCGTTATCGAACTTCTTCTGCCGCCGCTGGTATCTATCAAAGAGCTTATATGTTATCCTGGTACCGTCTCTGGCTACCGGTATATTGACAAGGCTTGTGCCGAATGTCGTGGTGAAGTATCTTTGATATTCACCCTTACGGCTGTCGATCCTGAAAGGCGCATGTTCGTATCTTTTGGCCTTGATCTGCTCGGCGAATTCCTCATAAATATCGCTCTGCATAAGATTCTGTATCGCCCGATGGGCCCTTCGCTCAAAATCATCGAAGTTACCCGCTACCCCCAGTTCTCTCAAATTCCTCTTTACATATTGCCACTGAACTGCTAAATTCTCTTGTGAGAGATTAACGTCTCTCATGGTATATCCTCCTTCTGGGGCTAGAGCCCCGGTTATATTGGCTTATAACCGTGAGGATATACCATTTTTATTTACATTTCAAAGGACTTTTGAGATTAAAACCGTCCAGAATATTTTACACTATCTTTGAAATATGATTAATGCTTACATCTAAGGGCAAGTAAGCATAAAAGTTGTTGACAAATTAGCACTCTCTATGGTAGAGTGCTAATATTGTTCATTGAGTCATCAATATCTGGGGCGAGTTCCTAATCTTGCGAACACAAGCTTGTGATAAAGGCACGCAAGCCTCTGTTGGTTGCGAGAAAGGAGGACGCCATGACTAATGACGCCCCGGGAATGCGGGGAATTCGGTCTAGGACTAAACATGGGCCACTACATGAAAAACGCGGCGATACTCATATTAGTACCATAGAGAATCAATATGGTATAGACCTAGGCGTAAGATCCGATATGCATTTAGATGAATATCTAAAGAAACGTCGAATCGATTCCCCAAACGGTTTAATTACCGGTGGGTAGTTAAATCCTGCTCGCCCCAGATATTATTTAAATACGTAATTCAAAA
>JBDRDE010000031.1:0-2431 GCA_043821065.1 Candidatus Omnitrophota bacterium | reverse complement strand
CTTCTGTCCAGCGCATGATTATAACATCCTAGATTCTTCGTCGACCAACGTGCAAATGAGGTCTCCTCAGAATGACAGGTTTTAATCTCCTTTTCGCAATGACGATAAGATCTCTTTCGCAAAGTCTTTGCTTTTTATCTTCTTCACGACCTTGCCTTTTTTAAACAACACTCCGCTGCCTTTGCCGGCAGCGATACCTATATCGGCCCCTTTCGCTTCTCCCGGACCATTGACCTCGCAGCCCATTATCGCGATAGCGTACGGCTTTTTGACTCCCGATCCGGGCTTCGCCTTCGACAGTCCCTTTTTGACCTCGCGCACTATGCTCTCTATGTCTGTCTGGCACCTTCCGCACGTCGGGCAGGATATGACATCGGGGCCGAACCTCCTCAACCCAAGAGACTGCAGTATAGACTTCGCCAGTTCGACCTCTAAGACAGGATCGGCCGTCAGGGATACCCTTATGGTATCGCCGATACCTTCAGAGAGAAGGCTCCCTATGCCTATAGCCGATTTTATCATGCCGTCTTCTTTGACCCCTGTAGCGGTGACACCGAGATGAAAAGGGTAATCGCAGAGAACAGCCATCTTCCTGTATGCCAGGATAGTAGAAAGAACATCGGATGACTTCAGCGATATAATTATATCATGGAATTGCTCTTGCTCGAAATGCTTAATGTAGCCTAGGACGCTCTTTACCATGAGCGTGCTCTCGCTTGCACCCTTACTCTTTATCCTTAATGAACCTGAATTGGCCCCTACCCTTATGGGTATTTCCGCCAGCTTTGCCATGCCTATGATCTCTCTTAGTTGAGACCTCTTATATATATTACCCGGGTTGAGCCTTATAGCGTCTACCCCATGGGCTATGGATGAAAGCGCCAGCCTGTAGTCGAAATGGATATCGGCTACAATAGGGATCCTTGTAGCCTTCTTTATGCTCCCCAGGAGTGATACGTCTTCTTCATTCTTGATCGCTAAGCGGACTATTTCACAACCGGCATTCTTGAGAGCCGTTATCTCGCGTATAACCGCCTGCGCGTCTCTTGTAGAGGTCTTGGCCATTGATTGTATAGAGATGGGCGCGCCTCTACCTATCTTTACGCCGCCTATCGCAACCTGCCTCGTCTTTCGCCTCTTGCCTATCACTTTCCTAAGAACCTCACAATATCGTAATAGAATACAAAGACCATCAAAAGGAGTAATAACCCCAAACCTATATGGGTCGCGATATTCTGGATCTTCTCGCTCACGGGCTTTTTCCGTATCTTCTCTATCAGGAGAAATATCAGGTGGCCGCCGTCAAGTACGGGTATAGGCAATACGTTGAATATCGCCAGAGATGTTGATATGACCGCCATTATATGGAGCAGATATACCAGCCCGAGCTTCGCGGCCTTGGTGGTCAAAAGAAATATGCCGACCGGCCCCGTTACCGATTCTTTCAATGAGAGCCTTCCCGTAACAAGGCTCCACAGGGCCTTGCAAGTGACCACGGTCAGGTCGATCTGCTTGAGAAAGCCCTTATAGAAAGCCATCGCGGGATTATACTTTACAAATACAAGCTCCTGCGAAGGGGCGATCCCCACCAAGGCTATCCTACTCTTCTTGCCGAATATATCCTCGGTCTCTTTTATCTTTGGTGTTATGACAAGCCTTCTCTCCCTGCCGTCCCTTAAGATATTCAGCGTAACGTCACCGTCGAGTTTATTATGCATCATGCCGGTAAGCTCGTCCCAATTTTCCACTCGCTCGCCGTCTATGGAGACTACCTTGTCCCCGGCCATAAGCCCGGCTGTCTTGGCGGGGTAGCCATCGAGCACCTCTCCGACCTCGTTGGTCAATGTCGGGGATCCCAGCATAAAGACAAAAGAGAATAATAAGAATCCAAGGATGTAATTCAAGAATGCCCCGTTCGCCACTATCTTAAAGCGCTGCCCGGCGGGCTTCGACAAAAATTCCCAGTCCTGCCCGGTAAGCGTATCCTGCGCGGTCTCACCGGCCATCTTGACATATCCGCCCAGGGGTATGGCGGATATCCTGTATTCGGTATCGCCCTTCTTGATACTCACTATCTTCGGCCCAAAACCCAGAGAGAACTTCTCCACCTTTACGCCGCACCTCTTGGCCATTATAAAATGTCCGAACTCATGGACGACTATAAGTACGCTCAACACCAGTATAAAGATAATAGTGCTTATCATGCCTCTCCTTTTGCTCTTTCGAGCGCTTCGTTCCTAGCCCAGTTGTCGATATTCATTATATTATCGAGGCTGGATCCATCGACCCCTTTATGAAGGCTCAACACCTTCTCTATGATCCGGTGTATAGAGCTGAACTTTATCTTTCCTTTCAGATATAATATTACGGCCTCCTCATTGGCCGCGTTGAGGACAGCTGGAAAACTACCACCCTTGCGCGAGGCCTCATA
>JBDRDE010000030.1:0-2040 GCA_043821065.1 Candidatus Omnitrophota bacterium | reverse complement strand
GTATCTAAGATCGCAAAGGACAAGTCAAGGTGGACAACGAAAAATACATATTTTGATCTCTACACAAATCTGAAGAATCTCAATATACAAATTGAGAGGGAAGGAAAACTCATATCTATCGCTGATAAAAAAATCAGGCTCTCGCAGGAGATCGTTAATGATGAGCTTGAGAACTATTCCTTGGGCAGGGTTACGCTAAACGATCTTATAGACGAGATCAATAAGTTGGAAGATAATAGGTTCAACAAAGTATCTCACGAAGTCCTATTAAAGAAATCGACTATCGAATGGTTGCGGCTGACAGACACCCTCATTAGAAAGAAGCAGGATATTCGCACAGAAATAAAGACACCATAAATCTAATCTTTAACATAATTGCTGCCATAGGCGCTCGTTTTGTTTGGTGCCCCGTCCCCAAGCACGAATAACCTTCTGGTGAAATATGCAAAATCAATACGAACTTGATATATACGCGTTGGCGTACGGCGGCAAGGGTATCGGCATGCTCGATGGTATGGTCTGCTTTGTAGAAGGCGCGCTTCCCGGCGAGAAGGTGCGGTTTATCAAGCAAAGCGAGAAGAAGAAGTTTATAAACGGCCGAGTCAGAGAGATCATTACGGCATCGCCCGACCGCGCAGAACCTATATGTTCCCATTACGGGAGGTGCGGCGGCTGCCAGTACCAGCATTTAAAATATGAAAAAGAGGTATTTTATAAGGCTGAACAGGCACAATCTATACTAAGCCGCATAGGAGGTTTTAAAGAATATGATTTTCAGGGAATAACCCCGTCTACCTCCCAGTATAACTACAGGTCATCGATCACGCTTCATAGGTCATCTTCAGCCTATGGCTATTTTGCCAAAGATAACAGGACGATCATCCCTATAGAGCAATGCCCGCTGGCGCGAGAGGAGATAAATTCCGCTATCCCCACTCTTTTTGCCAAAAGCAAGAAAGATAATGTCACGATGAAGTGCGATAAGTCAGGAAATGTATATATAGGCGGATATCCCGGCCACAGGTTCTACAAGGAAGATTTTCTGGAAACGGAGCTTACCTTCTCTCCGCTCGCGTTTACCCAGCCCAACCGCGAGATAGCCTCTGCCATAGTCGAGACACTCCGCGCGTGGATAGGGAAAGAGGACAGGGAGGTCCTCTTCGACCTTTATTGCGGGGCGGGATTTTTCGGCATACTTTTGCGGGACATGTTCAAGACGGTCATAGGTATCGACGAGAGCGGAGTGGCCACCGACTGCGCAAAGACATCCAAGAAGGCTTTAGGGGCCGGTAATGTAACATTTTACCAGGGAGACGCCGATGATAGGACCCCTGTATATTATGAGAAGCTGCGCGGCAAGGTAAACACCATTCTTATAGACCCGCCGCGCACGGGAATAAGCGGAGAACTGGCCGCGTATCTGGCGGGATTGAAGGATGCCAGTTCTTTGTATTACATATCATGCGACCCGGCCATACTCGCGCGCGACGCCAGGATCCTTACCCGGGATGGCGCATGGAAACTCGAGCGCGTGGCCTCTTTTGACATGTTTCCCCGCACAAAACATGTAGAATCCATAGCCTTGTTTAAAAGGCCTATTTCTTAAGCAGCTTTAGGTTGGACAGGGGCTGTGTGAAGTTAGGGTCTATCTCGAGGGCCTTCTCCCAGCACTCCCTTGCCTTGTCAAACATACCCTTCCTGTAGTATGCCGCACCCAGGTTGTTGAAAACGCTTTTAAAGGTGGGGCTTATACTAAGAGCGTTCTGGTAGGCCTCTATGGCCTTGTCGTACTCTTCCAGCTTGATATAGGCGCTGCCCATATTATTATATGTCTTTGGGTTTCCGGGATTGAGCTCTAAGGCCCTCTTATATTGCAGGATCGCCTTATTTAAGTCGCCCTTCATATCGTAAGCAACGCCAAGATTGTCATATGCCTGGTCAAAACTTGGATTATTTTTGATCGCCTTCTCCAGGGCGGGGATGGCCAAGTCGTATTTTTTTTGACTGAGATATATAATGCCGATCTCGTTATGCGCGCGG
>JBDRDE010000029.1:0-5884 GCA_043821065.1 Candidatus Omnitrophota bacterium | reverse complement strand
GGCACAGCCTGTCTTTGCATATTAGAGCCCATAAGGGCCCTGTTGGCGTCATCGTGTTCCAGGAATGGAATAAGGCCGGCGGCCACGCTCACTAGCTGTCGTGGGGAGACATCCATATAACTTATATCCTTGGTATTTGCTTTTGGATAGTCATTCCTATATCTACACAGGACGGCGTCTTCTACGAATTTGCCGTCTTTTGTTAGCTTTGCGTTAGCCTGCGCTATGACCGATCTATCTTCTATATCTGCGGTCAGGTAATCGATCTTATCCGTTACCTTCGCATGCGCAACCTTTCTATATGGGGCTTCGATAAAACCATACTTGTTAATCCTGGCATATGTGCTCAGTGATGCTATAAGGCCTATATTAGGCCCTTCAGGTGTTTCTATGGGGCATATCCTGCCATAGTGAGAGTGATGGACGTCGCGGACTTCAAAACCTGCTCGCTCACGGCTCAACCCTCCCGGGCCCAGTGCGCTCAATCTCCTCTTGTGCGTAAGCTCAGCCAGCGGGTTCGTCTGATCCATGAATTGCGATAGCTGGGACCTGCCAAAGAAGTCTTTGACCACGCTCGCTACAAGCTTTGTGTTGATCAAATTGTGAGGCATAACGGCGTTGAGGTCATATATATTCATTCTCTCTCTGGCCGTCCTGTCGACTCTCGCGAAGGCGATACGGAATTGATTGGAAAGCAACTCCCCGATGCGCCTGACCCTTCTATTGCCGAGGTGATCGATGTCGTCTACATCCCCCTCCCCGTACTTGAGTTTTATGAGCTGCTCAATAGCCCTGACAAGGGTCTCCTTGTTGACGAGCCTGTTGTTGAGCGGCGTGTTCATGCTGAGCTTCTTATTTAAGACGAAACGACCCACCTCAGCGAGGTCGTATCTCTTCTGATTATAGAACATCCTTTCAATGAGGGCTAGGGCACTATCCACGGTTGGAGGGTCGCCCGGTCTCAGGCGCCTGTAGACATCGAGCAAGGCCTCTTCTTTGGACTTTGTGTAATCTTTTTCCAGTGTCTTCAATATCTCAGGAAGCTCTTTTTTGAAGAGACTTATATTCCTTACCCCGCTCTTCCAGATCTTTTCTGCGAGCGCCGCTGTCATCTTGGTGTTTTCCTGCACGATAAGGTTGCTGTTCTCATCCTCGACTTTCTTGGCGAGGGTCCTTCCTACACATCGCTGGTATTGCGAGGCGCGCGATATCTCTACCTGCTCTATGCCGGTGAACGCCCCTAGTATATCCTGGTCCGTCGAATAACCGAATATCCTCAGCAGTATTGTGCCGAGGAATTTCCTCTTCCTGTCGACGTATACATGCAGAACGTCGTTTATATCGAATTCAAACTCTATCCAGGCACCGTGATAAGGTATGATCCTGGCAGAGTAGATCTTCTTTCCGTTCGGATGCAGCGATGACTCAAATGATATGCCGGGTGATCGATGGAGCTGACTCACGATCACTCTCTCGTCACCATTTACCAGGAATGTCCCGGTTGGCGTCATCAGGGGGATATCGCATATATAGACTTCCTGTTCTTTGGTCTCTTTCTTTGATTTAAGGCGTATCTTTGCCCTGAGAGGTCCTGCGTATGTCAAACCCTTTTTGCGGCACTCTTCCAGGCTATACTTCGGAGTACCTATTGAGTAATTGACATACTCGAGACTGTACTCCTTATCGTTGCTCTCGATCGGGAAAGTCTCATTAAAGACCTCCTCCAGGCCTTCGATCTTTCTCTTTGTCTTTGGGGCGCCAAGCTGCAGAAAATCCCTATATGACTCAGTCTGCACATCTAGAAGATGCGGGATGTCATAGACTTCTTTTATCTTGGCATAGCTTACACGTTTTACCATGGATTCTCCTATATAGTCATTGCGAGGAGCTTATTGTCTATACGTTGGCGACGAAGCAATCTCGGCCTCCTAGATCCTTCGGACGCTTTCCCCTTCGGGAGGTTTCGCGCCGCGTCCTCAGGATGAAATTCGGCCGTATAATTTACGTAGCGCACAGCGCTCCGTAAATTATGGCCTCATTTCAATTCTACCTTGGCACCGGCAGCTTCCAGCTGCTTCTTTATCTTTTCGGCCTCTTCCTTCGCAACACCCTCTTTTACCGTCTTGGGTGCCGCCTCCACAAGGTCTTTCGCTTCTTTCAGGCCGAGAGTTGTAACTGCGCGGATCTCTTTGATCACGTTTATCTTCTTATCGCCCACAGCCGCTAGAACCACTGTGAAGGTCGTCTTCTCTTCTTCTTGAGCGCCGCCTGCTGCCGCTCCTGCCCCCGCTCCCATGCCCATCGCACCGATCGGCATAGCTGAGCTGACACCGAATTTATCTTCCAGCGCCTTTACCAGGTCGGCTAGCTCAAGGACGGTCATGGATTCTACAGTCTTGATTATGCCTTCCTGTTTTTCAGAAAGGACCACCTCTGCCTTTTTTACAGGTTCTTTAGGGGTCTCTTCCGTCTTTACCGCCTCTGCGGCCTGTTCTTGCTTATCTTTCTGTTCCTCTGCCATCTCTATCCTCCCTTTTTATTCTTGATTGCCTCTAGTGCGTAAAATAAACTCTTTATAGTGTTGCTCAGTACTCCGACGAAACCGCTTATGGGTGATTTGAGCCCATAGACAACTTTTGCGATAAGTTCATCTCTGCCCGGTAAAGTTGCCAGGTATAGTATCTTCTCAGCATCGATGATGCCGCCGTCCATATAACCGCCCTTAAGCTTTAATGACTTATGCGTCTTACCGAATTTTGCGGCTGTCTTGGCCGCTGCCAAGGGATCTTTGTCGGCGTAAATTATGCCGGTACCGCCGGTTATGTGTTTCTTTAAGTCTCCGAGCCCGGCTTTATCCAAAACGATCTTAGCAATGGAATTTTTAAAGACCATGTATCTGGAAGAGGATGTTTCAAGTTCACGCCTAAGCTCGTTCACCTCTTCTGCCGCTAAGCCGATGTAATCGCTGATAAAGAAATTATTGGTATTCTTTATCTCCTTTGTCAGCTCGAGGGTCATCAGTTCTTTCCAATTGTTCTTCTTTTTCTCTTCAGTCATCGTCTCCATCCTTAGTGGAGCCCTTCTGGACTAAATGCCAGGGCTCCCTTCCCCGAAGGGGATTAAAGTCTCGATAGGTCTAGTCGCAGGCCAGGGCCCATGCTGCTCGATAGCACGATAGATCGTACGAACAGCCCCTTGACACTTGAAGGCCGCGCGGAGATTACCGCGCGTATAGCCTTGCCGGCGTTTTCTGCCAGCGCCTTATCGTCGAAAGAGAGCTTGCCGACCGGGATCTGGACGTTCGTCTGCTTATCCATTTTGAATTCGATCTTACCTTTTTTGACTTCATTAATAGCCGTTACAATGTCATCTGTTACGGTACCGGCCTTGGGGTTAGGCATAAGTCCGCGTGGCCCGAGTACTTTACCGAGCTTCGCTATATCCCTCATCATATCGGGGGTTGCTATTGCCACATCAAAGTCACACCATCCCGACTCTACCTTCTGGACAAGCTCCTGGTGTCCCACGTGCTCTGCCCCCGCCTCTTTGGCCTTGTTCTCGGCCTCACCTTTGCAGAAAACGCAGACGGTCTTATTCTTTCCTGTACCGTTAGGGAGAGTTACGGTACCTCTCACTGGCTGTGTTATCTGCTTAGGGTCGACATCGAGCTTTATGGCAAGTTCAACCGTCTGGTCAAACTTGACCTTTGGCGAAGCCTTGATGATGGTTATGGCTTCCTCTATAGTGTAGCGCTTGTCTTTATCGACAAGCTTTTCAAACTCTTTCTTTCTCTTACTGAGCTTGTGCGTCACTTTTAGACTCCTCTTTGACCACGGGCTTTATATCCGACGCCTTTTCAACGACCTCTATACCCATGCTGCGCGCCGTTCCTTGGATTATCTTCATGGCCTGTTCAATATTATTTGTGTTTAAATCCTTCATCTTGATCTTAGCGATCTCTTTGACATGATCTCGCGTGACCTGTCCGGCAGATTCCTTTCCGGGTACCCCGCTCGCCTTTGCTATGCCACACGCCCTCTTGAGCAGCACCGAAGAGGGAGGGCTCTTTGTTATAAATGTAAAAGTCCTGTCTTCGTATACTGTAATAACTACAGGTAGGAGCAGGCCTTCCTGGCTTTTCGACTTCTCATTAAACTTTTTGCAAAAATCCATTATATTGAGCCCGTGCTGGCCCAACGCTGGGCCTACAGGCGGTGCGGGGTTTGCCTGGCCCGCAGGGCAATACAACTTTATCATCGCTTTTACTTTTTTAGCCATTCTACTTCGCCTTTCGCCGATCTATTTTTTGTGTTTTTCTTCACCGCGTTGTCTTAGCGCTATTTTGTGCTTTTGTGTCTAAACTTTCTCCACTTGCCAATATTCGAGCTCGACCGGTGTGGCCCTGCCGAATATGGATATGATTACTTTAAGCTTGCCCTTGATCGGATTTATCTCATCTACCGAACCGTTAAAATTCACGAACGGGCCGTCCACAACTCTTACGCCTTCGCCTTTTTCGAATATAGTCTTCGGCATAGGCTTTTCCTGAGCTTCCTCTGTATGTTTGAGTATAGCCTTTATCTCTTCCTCTTGTAGCGGGACCGGCCTTGCGCGCGGGCCGATAAAACCGCTGACACCGGGTGTGTTTTTTACAAGGTACCACGTGTCATCATTCAGATCCATCTCCAGCAGTATGTAGCCGGGAAAGAACTTTCTCTGTGAGATCTTCTTCTTCCCCTCTCTTATTTCCGCTACTTTCTCTGTGGGTACAAGGATCTGGCTGATCATCGCCTCTTTAGAGTCCTGTTTTACCCTCTTTTCCAGGCTCGATTTTACCTTATCTTCCCACCCGGTCTGGGTGTGTATAACGTACCACTGTTTAGCCATCTAATGTGATCCTTCGCTCACTTCGTTTACTCAGGATAAGTTCGGCCATATTACTTACGTCGCGCGAAAGCGCGCCGTAATTCATAGCCTCATTTACCTTATCAAAAAGTTTATTACCCTGGAAAAAATTAGGTCGCATATACCGACAAAGACGGACAGCAGTGCCACTGCTACCAGAACGACAATGGTCGAACTGATAAGTTCGTCCCTGCTCGGCCAGGATACTTTTTTAAGTTCAGCTTTTACCTCGTTAACAAATCCCGCTGCTTTATTCGCCATTCTATTTTTTATACTCGTTTTTTAATCGGTGTTCGGCCGCTTCGAATCCCCTATATGTCAACTCGTAGAATACTCTACGAAACTAGTCACATGGCAGGCCTGGAGGGATTCGCCTACTCAGGCTCGCGGAGCTCGCCTTCGTAGGCAGCTCATTCGCTTACGCCGGTCTTCGACTAGCGGCTTTTCCTCGCTATTAGCTCGGCGCTCAATAGCGTCGAATCCCCTATATGTCAACTCGTAGAATACTCTACGAAACTAGTCACATGGCAGGCCTGGAGGGATTCGAACCCCCAACACGCGGATTTGGAGTCCACTGCTCTAGCCAGTTAGAGCTACAGGCCTCCAATTAACTCAAAGAGCTGCTTCCTTAGATCCCTCGGCGTCCTGTTAGTCACCAACTAGACGCCTCGGGATAAATTCGCGCTCATGACTTACGTCGCGCTTCAGCGCTCCGTAAGTCATGTGCTTATTTACTTAATCTCTTTATGGGTGGTATGGCTGCGGCAGAATTTGCAGAACTTACTAAATTCCAACTTATTCTTCTGTTTCTTCTTGTTTCTAGTTGAATTGTAGTTTCTGTTCTTGCACTTACTGCACTCTAAGGTGACTATCTCTCTCATAAGTTACCTAACCCTGTCTCTTACCTATATATAGTCTAGCGCCCCGCCAAACAACAACTCTGTATTGAGTAGCGCTAACTACGCTTCAATTACCTCGC
>JBDRDE010000028.1:0-2676 GCA_043821065.1 Candidatus Omnitrophota bacterium | reverse complement strand
TAAAGTGAATATCATAGATATGAGAAAGGAGCTCTACCAGAAGCATTATGCCAGTATATTCTCACGCCCGTTAAAGGAGAGGATAGAGCGCGTACTGGCAAAGAAGCAACAGGCGATACTCTTTTTGAACAGGCGAGGCTTTTCGACATTTATACACTGCAGGCAGTGCGGGATAGTCATTAGGTGCAAAAGGTGCGACGCTGTAATGGTCTATCACTACTCGAAAAAGAGGCTCGTATGCCACTACTGCAACGCGAATATGCAGCCGCCGCAGGCCTGCCCTAAATGCAAGGGCCAGTATATCAAGTACTTCGGCATGGGGACCGAGAGGGTCGAGAGTGAGATACACCGGTATTTCCCCGAAGGGAATACCGACAGGATGGATACCGATACGACAAAGAAGCGTGGATCTCACGAAAAGGTACTGAAAAAGTTCAAGAACCACTCTATAAATATTCTCGTAGGTACGCAGATGATAGCCAAAGGGCTCGACTTTCCCAAGGTCACGCTCGTAGGCGTGATCTCAGCCGATACGACATTGAACCTCCCGGATTTTAGGGCCTCAGAGCGGACCTTCAACCTTCTCACCCAGGTGGCTGGCCGAGCGGGTAGAGGCGATGAAGGCGGAGAGGTCATAATACAGACCTATACACCGCACCATTACGCGATAACAGCGGCTTCGCAGCATGACTATCACTCATTTTATAATAAAGAGGTAGGTGTGAGAAGAGAGCTTGACCTGCCACCCTTTGTGAGTATAATACGGGTGATATTTAAATCCAGGAAAGAAGAGCGGGCCTCAGGCGCGGCCAAGGAGATGGCCGGGGTCGTCGCCAAGGCCATAAAAGACGTAAAGATCCTGGGGCCGGCGCCGGCGGCCGTTTCAAAGGTAAGGAACAAATATATCTGGAGCATTGTGCTCAAGACAAGGTCGCAGGAGGAGTCGGCCCTGCGTCTTAAGGCTATCCTGAAGAAGTTTAAGAGGCCTTCGGGCGTGTCGATAGTAGCGGATGTCGACCCGATATCGCTTTAGACAGCTGTCAGCATTCAGCTTTCAGCTGTCAGCGCTACATGTAATAGACTTCTTTTTTTGCTGAAGGCTGATAGCTGATACTAAGGAGCTGATCATGAAGATCGTCTTTTTTGGAACATCGGATTTTGCCGTGCCTTCTCTCGAGAGGATAATGGCGTCGGACCACGAACTTTGCGCGGTAGTGACACAGCCCGATAGAAAGAAGGGGAGGAACCTCGTCCTGACCCCTCCTCCTGTAAAGGCAATCATAGAGAAGAGCTCCATAGCGCTGCACCAACCGCCGGACGCCTCAGCCCCTGAGACCGTGGCCGCGCTTAGAGACCATGGGGCCGACCTCTTCGTCGTAGTGGAGTTCGGACAGATATTGAAAAGGGGCCTGCTCGATCTGCCGAATGAGTTCTGCGTAAATCTGCACGCCTCTCTCTTGCCCAAATATAGGGGGGCCTCTCCCATAAACTGGGCGCTTGTAAACGGAGAGGATGTCACCGGTGTTACCACGATGAAGATGGCCGAGAAGATGGATGCCGGTGATATTATACTGCAAAGAGAAGTTGTCATAAAGCCCTCCGATACGGGCCGGACGCTTAGGGCAAGACTGGCCGAGATGGGGGCCGGCCTCCTTTTGGAGACCATAGGCCTTATCGATTCCGGGAAGGCCGTCTTTAAAAAACAGAACGACAGAGAGGCTACATACGCGCCGAAGCTCAAGAAAGAGGACGGCCGCATAGATTGGTCCAAGGGTGCCCGCGAAATAGAGAACCGTGTGAGAGGGCTCGCGCCATGGCCTAGCGCCTACACATACTGGGAAGGCAAGCTTATCAAAATATGGAACGCAGATGCAAAAGACGCCCGGTCGGCCGAACATGATCCGGGTAAGGTATTAAGTTTTGATGACGGTATCGTCGTGGGTACCGGCAAAGGCGAGCTCTCCATAAAGACTCTCCAGCTCGAAGGCGGCAAGAAGCTCGACGCTGCCTCATTCCTAAACGGCCACAAGATCAAGATCGGCGACCAGTTCGAGTAAAATATTGCCGCGAACTCGCCTTTGTCAGCACGATACCAAGCTTTTCGGTGTTGCTTGCTCGACTATTTTTTTAGCCGTGCTTATGGACTTACGTTTTGAGCCTCACACATGTAAAGCAGAAGCTCAAAACGCGCTATAGGCTTTCTATGAGTAAGCGACATAATATGACATACGCGCTCACTCGCTTGCTCTGTTATACACATCTCTGTATTGAGTAGCGCCTACGGCGCTTACCTGCTATCGCCTTTGAAAGTAACCCGTGAGATATGATACGCTCGTTCGCGTTAGTGCGTATGCACTACACAATACAGGTACAAAATTACAAAGTGTAGTCCAAAAGCACCTATATCTAAGACTCTGATAGGCAAAAAAATCTAATCTCTCGCAAGCAACACCGAAAAGCTTATGCAGCACCATAAAGCGATGTCGGGGGTCCGCCGGAGCAACTGAATATAAGGCGACATCGTGGGTCCGCTGAAGCGACTATCGAAAATTGCGAGCACAAACGCGCCATCTAGATCATGACATTTTTATGACAGCGAGCAATTTTCGTACAGCGACCCTGCACAATCTGAAAGATTGTGCAGGACTAGTCCTGTGGAAATCCTTCGGATTTCTA
>JBDRDE010000027.1:0-3717 GCA_043821065.1 Candidatus Omnitrophota bacterium | reverse complement strand
CTCTCTTCCCCTTAACCCCATCAGCGCCCTTAATCGTCTTGGACCTCTTCTCTATCAACGCCTTTGCGATCTTGTGCTCATCGTACCCGATGTCGTCGTCTTTTAAAGCGTCATTTATCAGTGCTTCGTTTATACCTCTCTTGTAAAGCTCGTTCTTGACGGCCAATATACCTTTCAGCCTATGTGTAGAGCTCGCCTTCAGCCATTCTCTCACAAACTTCTTATCGTTAATGAATCCTTTCTGCCTCAGGTACTCTACCACTTCGGCTGTACATTCTTTATCGTAACCCTTAGCCCTTAGGCGTTCTTCTATCTCTTTCTTGGTCCTATCCTTTACGGCAAGCAACCGCTCGGCGTAGCTCAACGTTTCAATAAAAGAGTTTTTTATCATTGCGTATCCTTTATTATGGTGAAGCCCCTATCCGTATATATAAGGACGTCTCCCACCAGACCCTTTACAACGGCTATATAATCTTTCAGATCTTTTATCTTTTTTGAATCTATGCTCTTTATAACATCTCCCTCTCTTAGGGCGGCAGAATAAGCGGGGCTATCACGCTCTATGTCAACTATAAGCACCCCTTCCTTATCCTCTATATTAAACCTTCTAGCTATCTCATCCGTTACAGGATAGACCTCCATGCCCCTCCACCTCTCTACAGAGACCCCCGTCTTCGGTCCGGCGGGCTTACCCTGCATTATGGCCAGCTCTTCTTCTGTGGGCATCTGGCCTATCTTTATAGGTACCGACATCTTACCCTTATTGCGTATAAGATCGACCACGATCTTCTTGTCGACCGGTATGCGGCTTATATTGAATATAAGCTCCTTGGTGCTCTTTATCTCTGCCCCATCCAGCTCAACTATAATATCACCGGGTACAATCCCGGCGTTATACGCAGGGCTGCCATTTACGACCTCGGATATCAATACGCCTTCAGTGCCGGAGAGGCCGAAGTAGACGGCCAGATCCTCCGTGACATCCTGTATTATTACACCCAACCATCCGTAAGCTATCTTTCTGCCTCTTTTTAAGTCTTCTATTATGGACTTCGCCACATTGATCGGTATCGCGAACCCCACCCCCTGATATCCGCCTGAGCTAGAGAATATCGCCACATTTATCCCGATTATGTTGCCGTCGAGATCGCATAAAGGGCCTCCGCTGTTGCCGGGGTTTATGGCGGCGTCAGTCTGTATGAGGTCCAGATACCCGCTCTTCTGCGAAGGCAGAGAACGATGAAGAGCGCTTATAACGCCCGCTGTCACCGTAGGATCAGCGCTGTCGACTATATAACCGAACGGGTTGCCTATGGCGACTACCCACTGGCCGGTCCTGACATCATCCGAATCTCCCAGCTTGGCCACAGGCAGATCATTGGAATCGACCTTGATCACGGCTATGTCGCTCCTGGCGTCGCTGCCCTTCAGGGTGGCCTCGAACTTCCTTCCGTCAGGGAAGGTCACCTCGATCTTGTCGGCACCGCTTATTACGTGCTCATTTGTAAGGATGTACCCATTTTTATCTATGACCACTCCGCTGCCGAGGCCCATCCTCTTCTTCTCCACCTCTTCGGGAACGCTCCTCCTGAAGAAATCCCTGAAGAATCTTTCGAAGAGCTCGTCATGGAACGGGGAGCCTTCCCTTCTGAAAGGAAATGGGCTCACCTTCGTTTTCTGAGTATGCTCCGTAGATATGCTTACCACAGCTGAACCGACGCTGTCCGAGACTTTCATTATAGCGCTTTCGAGATCTCCGGAAGAGAACCTCTTTAACAACGGGGAGTCGGATAGCCTCTCATTAACACCCTGAGGCTCTCTTTTTAATAAAGAGATCGATATCCCGATTATCATGCCTATTATCAGTAACGCTACCACAAATACGGATCTTTTGATCAGTGTATCTTTTGCCATTTAGTTTTTACCTCAAGCAGTTGCCTTGCTATGCTCCCTCACTTCTTTTTCTATCTTTGTCAGCATATTGGGATTCTCTTTCAAAAATGTAGACGCGTTATCCTTGCCCTGGCCTATGCGCTCACCGCCGTAAGAGAACCATGTGCCGCTACGCTGCAAGATGCCCGCCGATTCGGCCATATCCAAAACGTTATTCGCTCTTGATATGCCTTCTTTATATAGGATATCGAATTCCGATTTCCTAAAAGGCGGGGCCACTTTGTTCTTTACCACCTTGGCCCTCACATGTATCCCTATTACATCATCACCTCTCTTTAGAGAGGCAACGCGCCTCAAGTCAAGGCGCACTGAAGAATAGAACTTAAGGGCCTGCCCTCCGGGAGTCGTCTCCGGATTGCCGAACATGACCCCGATCTTCATCCTTATCTGGTTTATAAATATCACGCATGTCTTCGACTTGTTTATCGAACCGGCCAACTTTCTCAATGCCTGGCTCATAAGCCTTGCCTGCAGCCCCATATGCGACTGACCCATCTCACCCTCGATCTCGGCCCTTGGGGTCAAAGCGGCAACAGAGTCTATCACTATCACATCTACCGCGTTACTCTTTACAAGGGTCGCGACTATCTCGAGTGCCTGTTCCCCAGTATCGGGCTGCGAGATAAGCAGATTATCCAGGTCGACACCTATGATCTTGGCGTATGTGGAGTCGAAAGCATGCTCGGCATCTATAAAGGCCGCCTGGCCTCCTGCCTTTTGGGCCTGGGCTATAACGCTCAAGGTAAGCGTCGTCTTTCCGCTGGCTTCCGGGCCGTATATCTCCACTACCCTGCCTCTCGGAAGGCCGCCTATCCCCAGCGCCAGGTCTAGCGATAAGGCGCCCGTTGATATGGCCGGTATGTCGACCTTGACCTTCTCGCCAAGCTTCATTATAGCCCCCACACCAAACTGTTTCTCGATCTGGCTGACCGCCATATCCAATGACTGCTCCTTATTCAGCGCCTTGCTGTGTGTCGCCGCCTCTCGCTTCTTTGCCTTCATCATGGATTCTTCCTCCTTCTTTAACTGGTTATATATTTTTTTACTTTAATAATATTAGCCACTTATTATACTACTGGCGTACAAAGTTGTAAAGCGAAAATCGCTACCTCCTCACTTAAGTAGACACAAAATAGGCGCTTTTATTACATTTTTCTGCAAAATTCTACGATCTCGCTTTGACATTTTGGTAATATTTGTTATAAAATCACTTGATGCCTGGCTTAAAATTCTGTATAATGCCTACAAAAAGGAGTGTTTATGACAGCTGAGATCATAGCCTGCGGCACAGAGCTTCTGCTCGGACATGGCCTGGATACGAATAGTGCTTTTTTGTCTAATATCTTATCAAGTATAGGGATAGATGTATTTCGCCATATCACTGTAGGAGACAATAAGGAGAGGCTGAGAGTCGCTATCGAAGATGCCTTCTCGAGAGCTGATATTGTAATAATCACGGGCGGACTCGGCCCCACGGTCGATGATATCACTATTGGAACGCTATCCAGCGCAGTAACGAGAGATCTCGTCTTTAACAAGGCTATACTCAAACATATCAAAGAGTACTTCAAGAGACATGGCTCCGGTCTGCCCAAAAGCGCTATAAAGCAGGCCCTTATACCTAGAGGAGCTGAGTGGCTCGTCAACAATATAGGCACTGCCCCGGGTCTTATCATAAAAGAAGAGGAGAAGTATCTGATAGCCCTTCCCGGCCCACCACGAGAATTGGAGCCTATGGTCGCGAATAAACTCCTCCCTTATCTA